>VBBG01000179.1:0-1596 GCA_005882905.1 Candidatus Bathyarchaeota archaeon
TTTAGACCGCTGAAAAGCCGGTTTCTGCTCATCATGAGCCAGAGTGACCTGAAGGCGCAGAAAGGAGACACGGTCTCGGTTCACTATCTTGGACGGTTTCCGGGTGGAAAGGTCTTCGACACGTCGATGGAGAAGGAAGCGAAGAGCGCGGGGCTATACAACGCGGCCCGCGACTACAAGCCCTTACAGGTGACTCTTGGGACCGGCAAGGTGATCGTGGGCTTTGAGGAGGCGTTGATGGGAATGAAGGTGAACGAGGAGAAGGAGGTCGTTATCCCGCCCGAGAAGGCCTATGGAAAGTCTGGGGGCCATCCGATGGCGGGTAAGACCCTCCAGTTCAAATTACGGGTTACAAACATTAAGCGACTGTAGGGTCCGCGTTCCTGTTTCTCACTTTTGTGTCGCGAGGATCAACGTTTTTGAGGTTTCTCGGTTGGTAACGAGTTTGGTAACCGTGAATGGTAACACTGTGGGCGAGGATATGGGTTCTAGTTGGGATATTCTGCAGCTCTGGGTTGTTGGTATGGGCCAGCGGGATGGGTTCTGCGTGGTTGTTGGTGGGCTCTCCTGCTTTAACGAGAAATCGACCTCCACATTGTTGCGATGTCTAAGCAGCAGACGGGTCTCAGAATAGACCGGGTCCTATTCAGACAGTTCCAGCAACTCTGCAAGGCGGAGAAACTGCGTCCTGGTGAGGCTGTAGAATCGTTGGTCCGGCTGGCGGTTGATAATGGAAGCGTCGCTTCCATGGCTACCCACACTGGCCACGAAATGCCTGGATATGCCCTAGACGAGGTGCTCTTCAGGTCGCGGCTATCAAGGTTGAAGGCGAGTCTCGAATTGGAGCGAAAGTACTGGACCGAGACTGGCGAAGAAGTTCATGAGCCGGAATCGGAGGCGCTTGTGAAAGAGCTGAGTGAGCTGGGCAGAAGATCGGTCAGTCCAGAACTCGTCAAAGAATTCGAAGCCTGCCTAACAGAGGCAGACATGCTCTACGCAGAGACCTGGAAGAGCACGATAGAAGGATGGATCAAACGATACGGGACTAGAGGACCCATGTGAATCGAAAACGCAGAATCGACTCATGTCACTATATACAAGAGCCTTCGCGTTTTTGTGCGAAAGGTTGGATTTCTATTATGCGGGAGTTCTCGAACAAAGACTTTTTCGTAGATCCAGATATTAGAAAAGCGGAATCATTGCCAGATTTAGCGTTCACAGACCCCGACTTTCTCGAACTCGAACTAGAGACGGTTTTCAACAGGACCTGGATGCTCGTCCCTCAACATGACTCATCTGTTCGATCGACAGACTTCTCCGAACTTCTCAACAAACCGGGCTCCCGAGTCCCATTCTCTCTCTTGGGGAAACCTCTCTTCCTTCAAAGGAACTCTACGAAGGGGATCAACTGCTTTCCGAATGTCTGCACCCATGCTTGGCATCCTCTCGTAGAATCTCCCAGCACCGGCGGCTCCATTGTCTGCCCCCAACACGGACGCGAGTTTGACTCTGAGGGAAGATTCGTATCTCACAAGGGCTTTGAGAAGCTAGAGGACTTCCCGAGAGACTCCGACAATCTAAGAAAACTGCATGTTG
>VBBG01000179.1:1764-3299 GCA_005882905.1 Candidatus Bathyarchaeota archaeon
TATTGAGCTAGAAACGTATACGACACAACTCTATGAATATAGTGCCTTACAGTGGGCCTATGCCCGACGACCTGAAGATGGCTTTGCTCCACAACAAGTCGCGGCTCAGTTCAAGGATCCGAACAATGCCGATAGGCGGGTCTTCGCCCTCTGGTGGTTCATCTTTCCCAACCTCACCCTCAACTTCTACCCCTGGGGCCTATCAGTCAACCAGTATATGCCAGTACGGGGACGACCTGACAAGACCCAGTTTCACTGGTTCCAATATTCGTTGGACGACGCGAAGTTTAAGCGAAGAAACAAAGTCTGGCTTAACGAACTAGTCGACGCTGAGGACATAGAAGCGATCAGCCTCGTAAGCAAGGGCGCGCGATCCGGCTTCGCACCCAGAGGCCGATTCGCTCCTCGAGAAGAACTAGGCCCTCACTGGTTTCACAGGCTGATCTTTACAACCGTCTTCCAAGAATCATAACCACGAGATTGTTGTCGTGCGCACACAAACCTGCCTAAGGCAGAACGCGAGAGGACTCCTCTCCGGCTCTGAAACCCGTCGTTCTGATGCTCCACAATCCTAGAACTGACAGGTACAACGACCCGACCACAACAAAAGGCGGCCACCAAGAAGAGGACGGACTGCTTAGACCCATCCCGACACCAAGCAGAGTTGACAGACTAAACGCTGTGAATCCCATCAGTCGGACGCCAGACCAACGGGCAATGATAGCAATGCAAAAAATCAGAATCAATACGCCATCGATGAGAAAGCCCGCTGAGAAAAAGGCCGCCCTCGGTATTCCAAGCAGGCTAGCCGTCAGCCCAAAAGTGAACCCGAGGCCGAGGTGCATCAAGCCCCATAGAATAGAAAAAATTCCCGCAACAAATTTGCTAAGAGCCCAATAGTGCTCAACCCTAACCACTGCCAAGATCACTTGTCTTGCCACAGCCTGCGATTAGAGCTTTTCTCAGACTATTCCTATATCTAATAAGATTGGCGTGGTGCGGCCGCCGGGATTTGAATTCCCGGACCATCTATTGATGGTCTCCCGGGTCGTTGGCTTGGAAGGCCAATGGACGCGCTGGGCTATGTCCTAGACCAGGCTAGACTACGGCCGCACAGACCCGACCGTCTAACTGTGGGTTCATCTATCTTACGATTCACAACCCAACGAACATTGACCGACAGGATGTGCTTAGACACGCGCTTGAAAGCTGCGAAATTCAAGAGTTGTCATCACATCCCTGACCGGGAGTTTAATTGCCAGACTCATCTTCAGATTCTTCGAGGGGTCCCGGGTTGGCCAAGGGTCCTGTACTGTTTGTCTGTGTTGAGAACGCGGGACGTAGCCAAATGGTCGAGGCTTTCGCCAGAAAATGTTAGCTAAATGCGCGGAGCGCGGGCACGATTCCTTCCGCCAGAATCAATCCAGTCGTGGTCCGGGGGATGCTTGAACATTGAATAGATGTTTCCTCCAACCATCCCAAGACTCCCACGCTTGAAATGATCCGGGACGCAGGACTTGTAGTGACCGTGGGAT
>VBBG01000180.1:0-3617 GCA_005882905.1 Candidatus Bathyarchaeota archaeon
GAGGCAAGATCGGCCAACAGCCTAGGCCAATACTCTCTGCCTTTCACTGCTTCGGTCAACCAGGCCGACCAGGCTAATCCTCACTTCTACGTGTTCTGGTATAACCAGACGAGACAGGTAATCGATGAATGGTCAAGTACACAGAGTGCCCTGGGAAGTCAGTGGCTCAGGACCAACGCAACATTTTCTACAAAAACAGCCTCCGCTGGGTATTCCATCAGTAGCTTCCACTATTCAGCACCTGTCTCGGGCAAGAATGCATTTGGTCTCATCTGGATAGACGGAGCATCCTCGCCGTACAGCTTGAACTTTGGACTCGAAACAGTCGGATCGCTGAGCACTCCCGGAACCGATTCCTCCTGGAATCCTAGAGTCAACTGTGTCGCATCGGTTGTGACCATTGAGCAGATTCTCGGAAGTCAAACCAGCTCACTTGGGGGATCGGTCGAGGGAGGCAGCATCTACAACCCCGGGATCACAGCTCCAGGTGAAGGCGAGGCCAAACGATGGCTTACGCCTGGCTCGACCCCGCCAGGATGGACACAACCAGGACCCGGTTGCACTATGGTGAATGCTGATGGGCAAAACGTACCTGCGTTTGTAGAAATCCGAGGGGTTCAGCGAGGCTTCCTGCTCAACGAGGACTATTCCGTTCGATACGACGCTGTAAACGGTGCAACCCCATTCCCCGCTGGGATGAATATGTCTGATACCACCTTCAACATTTTCACGCCAGGCTACGGCACATGCACCTCCGGTAACCGCACAGGCTGCATGCACACTATTCACGTCGAGATCGATCACGACTGGAAAGCCGCGGGATACTGTGGCACAGGCACGACATGCGACGTGTACCCGCTAGCGCAAGGGCTAGTTAGTAGCACAGTCAACAAGACACCGATTGACATTCAAGGATACATCTATTGGGATCCGGAGCACGCGAGCGACTCTTCTCACAGCTTTTCAGGATGGGAAATACATCCTCTCACGGCATGGAGAAAGTCAAACACGCCTCCAAGCTTCTCAGTCGGCGCCAGTCCAAACGCTCTAACGACTCTACCTGGCAGGTCATCGATCTCCAGAATCACGATCAACTCGACCAACCTCTTCACAGCATCAGTTTCTCTAACAGCCACAGTCTCGCCGTCTGGTCCTATTGCAACCCTGACCAATTCAACGGTTACCGTTCCTCCATGCAACCAGTGCGTGATCTCGGCCTCCATGCTGAGCATCACAACTACACCCTCGAACTCAGGCACGTACACGATTACCATCCAGGCAATCGGCGGCGGTCTCACAAGTCAAGTGGCTGTAAGGATGCTTCTGGGCGGGTTCAACATATCAGCCAGTCCGCCCGCGCGGACTGTCCCCACTGGCTCATCGACACAGTCTATCATAACACTGACTAGCCTTGGCGGATTCAATGGAACTGTGAATCTCTCTGATCTGGTGAGTGGATGCGCCTGCGGCTTGCAGACATCACTAAGCAGCTCCCAGGTTACCCTGGGCTCTGGTGGAAGCGCAACCGTTACCCTCAGCATTTCTACGGGTACTAAGACTGGCAACGATGTGGTCACCATCACTGGCACAAGCACTACTTCGCCACCATTCTCTGCCTCGACGACGGTTACTGTCAATGTCATCGACTTCAACCTCACTGCTACCAGAACCAGTCTGACGATCTATCCGGGCTCAGCTAACTCAACAGTGATCAAGATTACGAGTCTTAACGGCTTCTCCGGGAATGTAACCCTCAAGGCCGCAAGCACTCCCGCGGGCCTCACAGCGAACCTTAACGCAACGACCGTGAACATTCAGCCAGGCGCCGTTCGATTCGTGCTACTCTCGGTCAGTGGAAGCCAGACCGGCATTTACTCTGTCTCCCTCAACGCAACGAGCGGTTCGATAATCCACTCAATTACGACCACAGTAAAAGTCCAAGACTTCGGTCTCTCCTCCGCAGGTTCTGTCCAAGTTAACGTCGGATCCACTGGAAGCGCGACGGTCAATGTGACGAGCCTCGGTGGCTTCGCCGGAATAATCAGTATCTCAAACTCGACAAGTTCGTCCGGCCTACACGACGCCTTGTCTCCTTTGACCCTCTCTCTAACCTCAGGTGGATCTAGCTCTGCGATACTGACAGTCTACAGCACAACGGTCGGCAACTACACTGTCACAATTACAGCCACGAGCGGACCTTTGATGCACAAGATTACTATTGCAGTGAATGTTGTCGACTTTCAAGTATCCGCTGGACCCGTCACGCCCTCCTCCATCCTTGTTGGATCCCTGGGAAGCTCGACAATCACATCACTGTCCCTCACAAGGCTAAACCTTCCACCCTCACCCACAACATCAGTTCTGACATGCAGGGCCACCGTACCGGCGGATTACATCGTCACCGTCACAGGAACAAACGGCACACTGTCTCACACAACAGCCACGATCCTGTTTCACGTCGTTGACTTCTCGATTACGTCAAACCCATCCTCGCAATCCTTGGCGGTTGGTCAGAGCAGCCAATCCGCCTCTATCTCTCTGACGAGCTTGAACAGCTTTACTGGGACTGTTACACTCAACGTCGTCATCTCGGGGCCCGGACCCTCCGCCACTCCCTTCTTCAACAGTCTCAAGCTGACGCCCAGAGGTAACTCTAGCGGCCTGAGCATCAACGCCGGACAGCTCGCCGGAGTCTACACGCTGAACATAACTGGGACCAGCGGTTCGCTCGTCCACTGGGCGACTATAACTCTAACCGTGATCGCGGGTAGTCCAGGCCTTACAACCAGTCTTTCACAATTGAACATCATCGTTGGCGGATCTGTCGTTGACTCGGCGGCGTTGAATGGAGCAACGACCACCGCAGGAGGCTCAGTCACCTACTTTCTGTTCAACAATGGAGCATGCACAGCCCCCAGCACTGTAGTAGCTACGGTCATAGTATCAAATGGGGCGATTCCAAACTCTGGACCAGTCAACTTCAACGCCGCGGGAGCTTACAGTTTCAACGCGACTTACTCGGGGGATTCTAACAATAATCGAGCCTCTTCACCCTGCGAGCCATTGAATGTCCAGAAGGCGACCCCCACGATAACTACAACACTCTCTTCCAATTCCATCCTGGTGGGGCAGTCTGTAACCGACTCGGCTACCATGGTCGGCTTCTCCCAGGCTGGGGGCATTGTCAACTACATCCTCTTCATAGGCTCGGGCGCGTGCGCTGGCACGAGTTCAACGGTCTCGACTGTGAGTGTCACGAACGGTGTAGTTCCGAATTCAAGGGGCGTCATATTCAACTCGACCAACTCTGGTGGCTACAGCTTCTTGGCGGTCTATTCTGGGGACGCCAACAACAATGGCGTCAGCGGTAGCTGCGAGCCCCTGACTGTCAATCCTGTTGGTGCGACAATCACTACGAGCCTCTCCGCCAGCTCCATTGTCGTCGGCGGAACGGTCTCAGACGCATCAGTACTACACGGCCAGACTTCCACTGCAGGTGGCACGGTTACTTACAACGATTTTGCAAATGGCAACTGTATTGGTCCAGGGTCTATCGTTTCAATCGTATCAGTCAGTAACGGAGTTGTCCCGAACTCTAGGGCTGCGGCCTTCAACAG
>VBBG01000180.1:3899-5159 GCA_005882905.1 Candidatus Bathyarchaeota archaeon
TACGGTATCTCGGCCATTTACAATGGAGACGGGAACAACACTGTTGCCACGGGCAATTGTGAACCTCTGACGGTAAGCAGGCAGACACCGACAGTAACCACTACCATCAGCCCATCCTCTATCATAGTTCTGGGCTCATCTGTAACAGACGTCGCCATTATCACGGGCGGATTCCCATCAACCGGCGTTACAGGGACTGTCATCTATCACTTCTTCGGCCTCGGTGACGGAGGTTGTAGTGGGACTCCAATATCGAGTCAGACCGTGGGTATCGGCAATGGAGGTTCCGTGCCCGCTTCTAGCTCTCAAACTCCGAGTTCTGTTGGACAGTACAGCTTCAACGCAACCTACAGTGGGGACAAGAACAACAGCGGAGTCTCAAGCAGCTGCGAGCTTCTGACAGTTAACCCGATACCAACGACTACGAGTATCGTGTGCGGCTCGTCCGTGACAGTTGGAGTTCCTACCTCGTGCACTGTTACGGTATCAGATGCTGCAGGAAGTTTCACTCCGACAGGATCGGTGAATCTATCCAGCAACAGCACGGGCACATTCACCCCCGCGTCTTCCTGTAACTTGTCGGGTACAGCGAGCTCCGCTACGTGCACCATGAACTACACACCAATCGTCCTCGGGGCTCACAACATTACCGCCACCTACCCCGGTAGTTCATCGCACTCCGGCAGCGCCGGCTCCACCGTCTTAGTACCAGGTCGACACTCAACCAGCACCAGCATCTCCTGTTCAAGCCCTGTGCTCGTGAACCAGCCGTCTACATGCACTGTTACAGTAACGGACACCTCGACGGTGGGCGCGACGACGCCAACTGGCAGTGTTTCCTTCACCCATGCTGGTGTGGCAGGTAGTTTCAACTCGACCATTTGCAACATAGTAGCAGGAACCGTTCCGACTGCTAGCTGCAGTGTAGCATTCACCGCGTCGGCTTCCGGCGCATCGAACATAGTCGGCGCTTATGGTGGCGATTCGACCCATGCAAGCAGTAGCGATAGCGCTAGCCCAGCAACCGTGACTGTCAACCCGGCGCTTCTCGTCAATATACCTTCCGCCACTCTATCAACGCTCGACTCGGGTCAGTCCTCAACACTCTCGGCCACGTTCACCGGGGGTTCTCCATCATACACTTGTCAATGGCTTCAGAAGGCGCCGGGAGCAAGCAGCTACAGCAAGCTCGGTAACTCTGCACTGTGCGCGTCACCTGTGTCAACTTCGACAGGAGCTCTGACGACTATTGGGAACTGG
>VBBG01000217.1 GCA_005882905.1 Candidatus Bathyarchaeota archaeon
TAAAGTGGGTCACGCTGAATCTCTATGGTCTAGGAAGTGTGCGTTTCTCCATATCCGGACGCCGCAGGATGGAAGCAGAATACGCGTTCAACTATCTCCTGTCAAAAAGAGGACTGAAGGTGCCGGAGATCTTGGGAGCAGATTTGAGGTCTAGGTCCATTCTCTTCTCTTACATCGCCGGCGATGGACTCGCGGTTCTTCTTCCCAGAATAGCCCAGACCGGCCAGATCGGTCAGAGGGAAGTCGGGGCTGCGCATGCTGCCGGGCTTCTCATGGCCGGTGCGCATCATCTGGAAGCGGCACTGGGCGATACAAAACCTGAGAATTTCATCGTAGATCGCGGAGGAGAAGTAACACTTGTAGATCTCGAGCAGGCACGTGAGAACGGAGACTACAGCTGGGACGTGGCCGAATTCCTATACTACTCGGGCCATTATTGGCTTCCATTCAACGAAGCCTTGACGGGATATGTGGAATCATTCGTGAGAGGCTATCTCGAAGCCGGGCCTGCGCGGATACTCCGAAAGGCCGCGTCTCCAAAGTACGTTAGGGTGTTCTCAGTCTGGACGCCACCAAACATTCTACTAAACATCAGGAAGAAACTACTCGACGCTTGAGCTGCCTAGAGATCATATTATGGTTGGGAACAGCACGACGCAGAAGACATGCTTAGAATCCGAAGACGAAAGCCTCAGTCTCATTGCGGGACATCTATGCAAGAAGGGACAGACAGGTAACCTGTGGGACGCCACGGGGACTCGTAACCCCATTCAAGTTAGAGATTCTGCAGGCTAGGACAGTCGTGCTGGAAGATCATCGTTTTTTCCTGCTATCTACTCCTTTCTGTTATCTCTTTCTGGCCCCCCGGGGAGTCTCGTCGATTCTCCAGAAACCCTTCACAGACTCTCTACGTCCCTCCGATGAAGATGGGACCCCTTCCGGCAAAAAATCGTTCAGTATAAGCTCGGATCGCCAATCCAAGCATGCGATCTGACCTCGCGCAGTTTTCACGCTGACCTGCACGCTGACCTACACGATAACGAAAACACGGGATCAGCCCATCCTGCGCCCAGAAAAGCGAGACTCGCCAGAATCAGCTTCAACCAGCGAGACCCCCTCCAGAAAATCCAAAAAGCAGTTGCTCCCCGCGACACAAAAGCGCTCTTTGAAGAAGAGCCACGCGGACAACACGACGTCTATTCAGGTTTCGCCCTAGTACTCATCGTCGCCGCCGGGCTTCGGAAAGTCCTTTCCACCGCCTGGACCGCCCTTCTCGACAGACTTTGAGGCAATTACATCGTCGATGCGGAGTATCATTGAAGCGGCTTCTGACGCAGATTTTACGACCTGCTGCTTGACCCTTACGGGCTCAAGCACATTCAGCTTCTTCATGTCCTTTACCTCTCCCGAGTAAACATCCACTCCGAACCATGGGTTGACCGCTTTCTCGTGTTTTGACCTGAGCTCGACTAGAATGTCAATTGGGTCGAGCCCAGCGTTCTCAGCAAGGGTAGTTGGCACCGCCTCCATCGCCTCCGCAAACGCCTCGATAGCCAGCTGTTCCCGTCCACCCACTTTAACAGCGTATTCTCGCAGCCTCTTTGCAAGCTCCGCCTCGGGGGCTCCTCCGCCTGCGACGATCTTTCCATCTTCGATGGCATTTCTCACAACTGAGAGCGCGTCATGCAAGGATCTTTCAGCCTCGTCGACAACATGCTCTGTTCCTCCTCGGACAACGATGGTGACCGCCTTGGGGTTCTTGGCGTCTCGTACGTAGATGAGCTTGTCCTCTCCGATCTTCACTTCTTCGACTAGTTTGGCGTCGCCCAACGATTCCTTTGTCAGGTCTTTTACGCTCGCGATTATCCTCCCGCCCGTTGCTTTCGAGAGTTTTTCGAGGTCTCCGCTGCTTACGTTCTTGACTGCGGCGATTCCGTTCTTTGCTAGATAATGAAGTGCAACATCGTCGATTCCTTTCTCGGAGAACAGTACGTTTGCTCCAGTCTTCTGGATTTGAGCGACCATGTCTTTCAGCATCTTCTCCTCTTCTTCGATGAAGAGGTGCATCTGGTCTGGATTGTTGATGTTTATCTTGGCGTCGAACTCTGTCTTTTCCCCTTTGACGAGTTCCGTCTCCTCCAGCCCGCGGCCATGCTTCTTTACTATCTTGATGAGATCAATATCGGCCTTTAACTTTCCGTCGACTCTCTCAGAGACTTGCTTTACCGCCTTTACCGCAATGTCGGCGAAGTGTTCTTTGGCGATGACGATTCCTTTACTGTACATGGAAGTCATGGCTACCTGTCGGAGTGTGGCGTCGTCCTTGTCGGTTATCGGGATCGATAGTTTGTCAAGAATCTCTATCGCCTTCTCGGCGGCCTTCTTGTAGCCGTCCACGATGACGGTCGGGTGAACGTCCTTGTCGAGGAGTTTCTCGGCCTTTTCCAGAAGCTCGCCCGACAACAGAACAGCGGTTGTCGTCCCGTCGCCCACTTCATTGTCCTGAGTCTTTGACACTTCCACTAGCATCTTGGCCGCCGGGTGTTGAACATCGAGTTCCTTCATTATTGTGGCGCCGTCGTTGGTTATCGTCACGTCGCCTATCGTGCTGACGAGCATCTTGTCCATTCCCCTTGGACCAAGGGTTGTTCTGACTGTTTCAGCTACGACCTTGGCTGCGGTTATGTTGTTTCTCTGAGCTTCCTTTCCAGTTGATCGTCCCGTGCCTTCTTTTAGAATTAGTACGGGGACCCCTCCGACTGTTTGTGCCGACATTTTACTTCATACCTCTATTTTGAATCTAGAATTCGCGAGTACGGGGGAAAGAGCATTTTTTAAGGTTTGCGCGATCCCAGAATGATTTTTCGTGAGTTGGAAGCATTGCGAGGACCCCAGAGCGTTGATTCCAAGAGGTTGGAAAATCGTTAGAACCAGCTCAAAGGAGCGGGGGTACCAATCTGCTATTGTCGGGTGTCGAGATTCTCTCTTGTCATGGCCGCTCACAACCCGATGGCCTATCTGTTAGAGGTCGTCCTTCGCAAGGTCGAGAGGGAGAGGCCTGAGATGGCGAGTGACTCGAAGTATGCTGAATTGAAGCGTCAGCTGCTAAGGGATGCCGAGGAGCATTTTCGAGAGATACAGGCTACCTATGCGACCGTGTTGAAGACTCAGTGTCATTGTGGTGGTCAGCTGGAGCCGGTGGATCATGACTTTGGGAGGAGTGGAGGTGTGATTTATGATAGTGTTATCGCCAAGTGCCGGTCTTGTGGTTCTTCGCAGAGTTTCCAGTTTCCGAAGGAGGGTTTCATTTCCGAGGCTAGATCCGCGTTGGCCTTGCGGGAGTATCTGCAGCATACTTATGGGGTTGACTATGTTGGTATGGCTCTGAGCGACCTTCAGAGTCGTTCCGCGTCTCGTGTCTAGATAGGGTGATGATTATTGGGTTCCGATGGTCTTTTCGTACATTCTTCGGAACGTCCATCGGATTGCGTTCTTCAGCTCGTTTAGTCTGCGTTCGTCGCCATAGTTCTTGACATGGATCAGTTTCAGAA
>VBBG01000202.1 GCA_005882905.1 Candidatus Bathyarchaeota archaeon
ATTCTCGCCGCGAATGTAGATATTCCCTCGAGTCGGCTTCTCAAGGCCAAGTATCAAGTTGACAAGAGTCGACTTTCCCCATCCTGAACCGCCAACCACCGAAACGAATGCCCCCTCCTCGATTATGAGAGATAATCCGTCGCCGTAGAGCTTCAAAACTCCGTCAGCTGTGGGATATTCTACCGCGACCGACCTACATTCTATCAGAGGATTCATGTGATCATCCCTTGTAATGTTCCACGAAGTTCGAAGACCGGATTCGTCTGAAGGCGGGAGTTGCGTAAGCTAATCCGCCGACGAGAACAATTGTGATGACCGTGATAAGACCGGGCGACAGGGAAAGGCTAGCTGTAAGGAGCAAGAATAGTATTGGTAGTAATCCTATCGTTGTGATGATGCTGCCTCGCAGAAAATTACGTACTGCGATCTGCCCTGTGGATCCCCCATACGCGAAGAGTGCGAGTTCTTCTCGCTCTCTGTTGGAAGAGTTTGAGAGTGCTGCTAGTGCAGATGTTGTAGGAACCAAGAAGAGCAGAATCCAAGAGGCGTCGATCCTCGAGAATGGAGGCACCTGGGAAAAGACTAGTTGAATGCTGGCTAGTCCGAGAATTGCGATTGCGAGTAGGTCCGACAACTCTCTGGGAAGAGCCCCCGAAAATATCACGGGAGCCCAGCTGGGCCGTTCCAAGGGTTTTACCGCTCGTCTGACCCAGCCATTGCCCTGAGGTAGGTGCCCAGGCGGCCTTCATCGTAGCTGCGGATGACAGATGATGCAAAGTCGATGTCAAGGTTCATAGATCGCAGCTTCGACAACACAGCGTTGACGTCTTCCTTGTTGCGGGCGACGATGAATACGAGTCCTTCAGGGCTGCCGAGGGAGCTGATTACGTTGA
>VBBG01000203.1 GCA_005882905.1 Candidatus Bathyarchaeota archaeon
TACCTGTTCGGAGAGACCCAGTTTCGAAAAGTCGACGAGGGTGGTGTATTCGCGGATTATGTGGGCATCTTCTAGCCTGTTAACCCTGTAGGCTATCACATTCGGGTGAAGGCCGAGTTTTCTTCCGATTTCGACGTATGATTGTTTCGAGTTCTCGACCAGTTCTGCCAGGATTTTGAGATCGGTCCCGTCAAGATTCATCATTTCTGTTAGCTCGCCTTGAAGGATTCGTCCCAGTCGTAGTATCGTTTGAGGATGGTCTGTGAAACGCTGGGTCTTCTTCCGGTGACGATGGACTGGAAGTCTTCCATGGTTATTGGATCCGGAACGGAGGCCAGATCGGTTACGTTTCCATGTGTGAAGAAGTTGCGGACAACCTTGAGCTGTGTGGACTGAAAGAGGTCTCGAATGTCTCCGCCTGAGTATCCTTCGGTCACTCGTGCTAGCTCTGCAAAGTCTACGTTGTTGTCGAGTTTCAGGTCGTGTGCGTATATCTGGAACATGTCCATTCGTGCTTTGATATCGGGGAGCGGGACGTAGATCCTTTTCTGGAACCTGCGGATGAAAGGCTCGTCCAAGACCCACGGCTTGTTAGTAGCTCCAATCAGGTAGACGTGATAGTTCCTCTTCTTGTCTAGGATTCCGTCCATCTCCTTTAGGAACTGGTTTCGGACCCTGACCTCTCCGCCAACTTCTTCGCCACGGACCCCCATGAGCGAGTCGATCTCATCGATGAATACGATTGCTGGCTGACCCTTCTCAGCATTCTCCCGGGCTTTGGCAAAGAGCTGCGATACGTTTCTCTCCGACTCTCCCAGCCACTTGGACATTAGGGACGCAGCGTCCGCGCAGAAGAACACCCCTTTGATCTCGCTTGCTACGGCGGCAGCGAGGAGGGTCTTTCCACAGCCTGGGGGCCCGAAGAATAGTATGCCGCGGGGCCATCCTAGAGGAAACAAGTCTGGCCTTCGGACGGGGAAGACAATCGACTCTTCGATGGCACGCTTCGGTTTTTCGAGGTCGGCGATATCGTCCCAGCTGATATCGGGTTTCTCAGTCAGGACCCACTGGTCAAATTTGATGTTCTTCGAATCCTTGCCGTCCGCTGATTCGACTGGTCGCGAGTTTGGTTCAGAGTCGGACTGTAGCTCTTGGACCCGTTTCCGGTACGCTTCGGCGTGCTCCATGTACAGCTTGTTTTGAGGAGCAGCAGGATAGAGGGAGCAGAGTTTGAGCAGGACTTCGATCGCTCGCTGGTATTTGGTGGCGGCGATCCGTCTGGAGCCCTTCCCTTCAAGCTGTATCGCCTCTTTTGCGTATTTTACTGCAAGGGATTCTAGCTCTTCTGAAGCTGACACCAGCCTTCCCTCCAAGTCACTCTGAAATGTCCGGGGACCGCTGTCCTCAATCCATGACTATCTTGCCATAATCTCTAAGCTTTTGGAGAGACCTTCTAACGTCCTCAGGGGATACTGCAAGGTCCGTCGAGCAAGAGTTCATGTTCAATTCGCCATTGTGGGATTTGATGTAGCCTAGGACCCTGTCTTCCAGCGGTTCCACCTGCTCCTCTTCACCACCACCGGAAGCTATTGCTACCGGGATCTTCGCCTGAGTGACTTGGGTCACCGGAGCATTTGTCGTCTGTCGGGGCTCGGGGAGGGGGAGTTCGGGGAAGCGTTCCTTTATCTGCTGCGAGGCGATTATGTTGGATTCTTCGAGGACCTTCTTTGCTTCCGAGCTGGAAGCTGTGAGATCTAAGTTCTGGTCTTGGACTTCTCCGGTTTCGAGGCTCATGTCGCTCAGCATGTTATTCACTTCTCCCAGTTCAGTGGCGACTTCGGGAATCACACCTGCGATTCTTCCTCTCGTCTCTCGAACGACTCCGATTACAGGAGCGATTTGGGCCATGATGTCACCAAACTCCTCTATTGTCTGAAGTCTGAGAACAACCCTTTCTAGAGCAAGCTCGCTGCTCAGGGTAATGTGAGCCATCTTGCGAATCTCGGCGCACTCGTTTGCATACAAGGCCGCATGAGCATTGTCTTTCGAGAGCTGCGCGCCAATGCAACGTTGGAACATTTCCTTGTCGCGTTGCTGGAGCCTTGAGGACATGTGCTCGAGCTTCTCTTTCTGGGTCCCGAGCCGATACAGCGCTTGGTCTATGCGTTCTTTGAGGGGAATAGGATGGACCCTTTCCTCTAGCTTTCGAAACACTTCGTTGTGACTCCTAAGTTTCCCTCACGTGAAGGGCGATGACCTGGTCTCTCGCAGGGGTCTGAGGAGTTGGGGTTTGAGTGGGAACGGGTGCCTGGACTGGATTGGCTACTGGGCTTGTTGGCGATGGGCTTGTTCCGTCGGGCTTGGATAGGTAGTTGTAGATTGATTCCACGTCTTTGCGTTCTGCCGCGGCCCTGGCTAGGCCTGTGTCGATTGCGTCGCTTGCGGCCTTGTAGCTCTGGTCGTCGAACTCGCCGGATGCGTGGAGCATCTTGTTTCCTGCAAGGTGGGTCTGTAGCTGGCGTAGCTGTGTGTTCAGAGTGTTGTTTCTCTGGCTGAGATTGTCCAGGATCTGTTTTCTCTTGGACTTGAGTTCGTTTATCGCGTCTTCGTGTTGTTTTCTGAGATCCTCGTATACGTCCTTCTGTATGTCTCCAACGCTGAAGAGTTCATCCAGTGCCTTTAGGCGTCGGGTTACTACGTCGAATTCTTTGCGGAACTCCTCGGCTTCCACTTTCCAGGACGGTGTCAGAACCAGGCTGTCTCCGCTGATCGCGACTCTGTCGCCGGGGCACTGTACGAATTCTCCGTTTCCGACTTCTATGCCGACTCCTGTAACCTCGTCTCGGAGGTTTGCTGAGATTCCAACGACCTTTCCAAAGGTCCGGCCGTAAGGGTCCTGGAGGGTTCTCCCGAGGAACCTTCTGATCTGTTCCAAGTTTAATGGCATGATCATGTCTCCAAAAAAGGGTGGTTGGAGTTATCCTCCTACCTGGGAACCGTACTCTCGGCGGGTCTTTCGTAGGCGAGAGCCGGTGAGGGTAGCTCCGGGAATTTTTCGCGCATCCTGGTGTCTGCTACTGTGTTTGCTTCTGAGAGAATCTTCTGTGCTTCAGTTCCTGATGCTTCGAAGTCGTAGGATTGGCCGGTTGCTTCGCCGACTTCCATGACTACGCCGTTTAGAGCGTCGGATATTTCGCCGAGCTCGTAGCCGACTTGTGGGATTACGCCTTGGACTTGGTTCTTGATGGCTTGTACGACTCCCGCTATGGGGCCCATGGTAGCTGCTACGTCACCGAATTCTTGTATTGTCTCGAGTCGAAGAACGACTTGTTCAAGTGCTAGCTCGCTTCTCATTGTGATCCTTGCCATTTTCCGTATCTCTGCGATCTCGTTGGCGTACATTGTGCTCCTTGCTGTGTCCTTTGCCATCTGTGCTTGGACGCATTTGTCGAAGAGGCTCTTGTCGTGTTGCTGGGTCTTGAGGTTGGCTCCTTCGAGCCTGTTTTGCTGGACTCTGAGTCTGTAGATGCACTGGGAGATTCTTTCTTTGAGGGGTTCTTGGTGGTGGACGCGCTCGGTCAGTTTGGAGAGCAGGGGTTCTTTCTGCCCTCGGTCCCAGTTCTTCAAGGACTTGTAGGACATGTTGGAATTTCTTCCTTAAAGTCCCGTCTGACTGTGGGTTTTGCCAATTGAGTTCTTGACACGTCAGGGTATGATTCGGGCAGTGTTTCGGAAGATTATTTCTAGCATGGGCAACAGGCTGCGCGCTTGCAACAGATTTTGTCTGTGCTTGTTGTGGGGCCCACAATCCGGTTTTGGTTTATATGCGAACCTGAAAATCTGGCCGAAACTTGTGTTTTCCCCAATCTTGATTTAGAAGTGTCAGCTAAAATCGGCTGTCGTTCTCGTGCTTCCTTGACAGAGTCAGTGATACTGTTTTGTGAAAATCGGTCTCTCTAGGGCGGTTGTCAAGGGTGTTTTTGCTTCGAACGCTTTTACCATTTTACCTCATAGATGTCGTTTCCCTAGGTGGAAAAATTGGGACTAAACGATCTAACCCTAGAGAAGCTGATCACTGAGATCAACGGCTACAAAGAAAAGATGCGCGCGATCCACGAGGACTACGGACGAGCCTCTCAAGAATTGCAAGACAGGATCAACGTACTCGGCTATACACTGAACGATCACCTCAAGGAGACCAAGGACCAGATGGCAACAACACCTCAGAGACTATTGAACTTGGAGACAAAGTACGTCACTGGCGAAGTCAGCGACAACGAGTACCGGTCTCAACGACAAGAGTTCAAGGGCCTACTAGAGAAGAATCTGCACAGTATCGAAGAGATCAGACAGATGATCGACACGCTATCCCACATTGAGACCAAGCCACTCTCTCCAGGCGAATTCAAACAATCAATCCCGAATACTGTCAACGCCGTACTGGGCCCAGACTGGACCAAGGCGGCTCCATCTCCTAATCGACCCTCGCCCCTCGTCCTAGCATCACCGCCCATCCAGGCTCCCTCACTCAAAGTTCCTATAACTAGCCCTGTGTCTACTGCGCTTAATGCGGAAATTGCCGAGACAAGTCCACAGACTTCCTCTCCTGCTCCACTGCCACAGAACAACGGGAACACAGCACCCGCGCCACAGACAAGTAACGCCGTCGTCACGCCTGGTCTTGTAGAAGAAACGCCTCCACAGTCCGCTTTGACAACGGTCGACTCGGCTCTGCCGACAGGCGAGGCCGAATCTGGCATCGTTTCTGATGAATCGATCGGGGCCGGCCCGTCGCCGGACCTTGTCGAAGACGTTGCAGACGCGCTGGTAGTGAAGGTGGTTGACGACATGCCCGTGGTAGACGCTTCCGCTGCCGTGGCGTCGACTGAGACCTCGCAGCTACAACCCCCGGTGTCTGGGACAGAGACGATTCCGGGCGTGCAGCCTTCGTCAGACTTGACTTCTGTGGGATTGGCTCCTCCGAGCCAGTTTTACAAGGTGGTCTGTCCAAAGTGTGGGGCTGATGTTCCGAAGCCTGTGAAGGTCTGGGAGCTGAAGGGTGGCAAGTCGAAGAAGAACGTGCTCATCGGGCTCTTCCAGTGTCAGGACTGCAGGGTCAAGTTCAGGGAAGCTTTGACTAGGGAAATCATCTAGGATTTCTCAAAGGCGTTCCCTTCTTCCTTTTTTCTCTCCCTCTACTTCTTTTCTGGATTAGGGTAGCAAAGCCCTTAATACGCGACGCTTACTTCGTGCTCGTTATTCGAGCATAATCGATTGACAACTGAGACTACAACGATGAGTGAGAAAGTAGAGCAGAAGCCCGCACGTGAACATCATGAGCCCCGCACAGAGAGAATGGAGCACGCTCCAGAGAGACGCGAGGAGAGACCTCGTGTGGAGAGGCCTCGTGGCCAGATTCCGCCGGATACCGTGTTTATTGGGAAGAAGCCTTTGATGGCGTATGCGACTGCTGTCATGATGCATTTCAACAGTGGCCAGAACGTTCTCACGGTCAAGGCTCGGGGACAGTCGATTAGTCACGCGGTGGATGTTGTGGAGGTTGTCCGGCGCCGGTTCTTCCAGGGAAAACTCACGATTAAAGATGTCCGGATCGCCTCGGAAGTGCTTGGAGAGGAAGGGGACACGCGAAACGTATCGACGATCGAGATTGTCATAGAGAAGGCAGCATAACAGACCCGTTTCTGAAACGTTCTATTAGTAAATCAGGGAACTGTAGAATCACAGGCAGTTCTGCGTCGCGAGACTGGCCTGCATACCTTGTTTTTCTAGAGGCTCTATTGCTAGCCGGATCTTAACAGGGACCGAGCAAGAACCTTGTTCGCATCTTCTCATGCGTCATGCCGATCTTATCATCCCCCCGGACCCTCAGGCGTTTTCAAGGCGTTTTCCTTGCACCCTCAGGATCCTACCGCTCTCGCTTTAGGGTCTCCGTCCTTACGAAGGACCGACTGCTAGGTTGCTTTGACTCTTCTGAAAATGGTCCTTCGCCTCCTCTTGTCCAGGGTGACGTCGAACTCGTCGAAGAAGCCTTCTCGACCAATGAGGTATGGCGCGTTCCCATAGGCGAAACATGTGGACAGGTTCAATTCAATTGCGATGTCTGGAATCAGCGCGGTGATCCTGTGGATTCGACCTTCAAGGGAGCATTCCGGTTTGGGAGATATTCCTGTGAGTGTGACCTTCGATCCTTTGTTCCAGTCGAGTCCGATCCGTTCTGCTAGCTGACGCGGAGCGAGTGTGATGTCCGCCCCGCTATCAACGATGAAAGAATAGAGGTTGTGGCCCGTTCTCTCACTAAAGAGTAGATCTATGACCGGTCGATAGACGGTTCCGGCTCGAGTCTTCTGCCTCATCCACTTTTTAGTGAAGCTCGACA
>VBBG01000204.1:0-10340 GCA_005882905.1 Candidatus Bathyarchaeota archaeon
TGGGGGAGGCGCACCGGAGACGGTTATGGATTGCTGAGATGTCGTGGTCTGCTGAGGCGAGCCATTATCCTTCACTGTGAGAGCCACGGTGAGTGTTCCTGCGGAGGAGTAGGTGTGCTTCGCAGACGATCCTGTTCCGGTCGATCCGTCACCGAAGCTCCAAGAATAGCTGTAGGGTTGGGTTCCTCCTGAAGCTGAGCCTGTGAACGAAACGGTCTGTCCTATTTGGGGCGAAGATGGGCTGTATGTGAAGCTGGCTGAGAGCGCGGGTGGTGGCGAGGTTCCGAAGAACTCTGTCATGGGTGTGGCTGACGCATCGTTGGAAGTTAGACTCGGAAGGTTCCAGCTTGCTTCGAGGGTTGAGAGGTACGAGTAGTGGTCGTAGGATGTCGTGGAGGTGTAGGCTTTCTTGACGGCTGGGCCTGCCCATTCCGCGACGACACAGTCGCTGCTGCTGTTGCCCGTTGGGCAGACGTCGCTTCCCTCGTCGAATACGATGAACAGTGCCGCTTTCTGGGTTGTGAACATTCTGCTTGACAGGATCAATGGGACTAGGGTTGCTAGGTATGCGTCGCCTACTGCGACCGAAGAACTGTGCATGTTGTCGGTGTCGTTCGGGGTGAGCCAGACGTAGTTGGGCAGTGTTGCTCCGTTGAGTGCGCCTACGAACTCCGGGTCGAGGGGCGAGGTTGTGGTGAGCATGTTGGCGCATCGCGCGGATGTCTTCATGTCGCTGAAGTCGATGAAGGGATAATGGTCTCCCTCCCTCGGCGGCATGAAGCTACAGGTTCCAGAGCCCGAAGCGTCCTCTGCGAAAGCCTTCCAGGTGAGCCCTGCCGCCTCTAGTCGGTCGACAAGATTTGGCGCGTTAAGCTGGAAGCAACAGTTGCCGTCGGAGGATATGCCGAGCGTGCTTCCTCCGAACAACGCTATATAGTTAGGCTCGCTGGGATGACTTATCCCCGTGTAGTGAGTATTGAACCCGTAGGTCTGGGCCAGTGTGGTTAAGTACGGTGACGGTATCGACAACGAGCCACAACCGGACACGAGACTTGGCGTAACATCGCAGAGTCCATTATTCTCCATCAGGATCGTGACTATGTACTGGAAAGGAGCACTGCTCGAAACGGTTGCATTGACGGTTTGCAATGTCGCTCCTGTTTCGAAGTTGATGGTATGCGATGCAAGTAGGACTGTCATCAAGAGGACCAGCTTGATGATTCTGATTCTACGCTCTTTTCCAGTCTTCATCGCTCATCCTGTTTCGAGTCGTGTGCAGTTCCCTCGAAACCGAGCCCTGTGAATACAGGGTAGTCGTCTCTGGTGATCTGATGAAAAGTGGAAAAGGAAGTTGACTGTTGTTCATGACATATCACTGCAGGCTTTGATTATGCCGACTGGGCTCAAGTGGTAGCGGACTCTCGATGAGTCTGGGCCCAGCTTTGTTGAAACGTATCCGAGCGAGGCTTGGCGTCCGAGGATGAGCTTCACAGGAGTTTCGGGAGATTTGATCAGAGAGGCCATATCTCCGGCGCTCACGGCTCCCTCCCCGTCTGTCGCACCCATCGTCAAGAGGAACTGTAACAGCGCTGGGTCGCTGAGAAACTCAGCATCCTCTACTACCTTCGAAGACTGTGGCCTGGGAGAGCTGGTTCGATATGCTTCCAGTGTTTTCTCAGCAATCAGATCCCACCTGTATCTCTCCTGGACTGCTCGGTAGGCGTTCTCTTTCAAACGCTCAGAGAGCTCCCGATTATCGAGGACTCTGAGAATGCCTTCTGCAAGGGCATGAGGGTCAGAGGAGGGGACCTTTACTCCGGTTACTCCGTCCTCAACTATCTCGGAGAGCCCACCGACGTCCGAGACCACCACTGGGACCCGTGACGCCATTGCTTCGAGCGCGACCATCCCAAAAGGCTCGTAGTGGGATGGCAGAACAAATGCATCACATGAATTGTAGAGCGAGACTAGTTTCTCTTGGTCAACAAATCCGGTGATCTTGACCCGGTCGCTCAGTCTTCTCCGAAGAACCTCTTTCGCCAGATCCTCCTTGAGAGGTCCTTCACCAACGAAAACCAGGCTGACATCCTTGCCCCGAGTTCGAAGCTCATCGAGAGCCTCAAGCAGGGTGAAGATTCCCTTTTCCCGAACTATCCGGCCAACGTAGAGTATGATTTTTCTGTCTTCAGAAACCTCGGCCGAGAAGAGTTGTGGCCCGCCATTGTTCTTGAACCGATCTACTTCGACCCCGTTTGGGATGACGTGAATCTTAGCATTGGCGGCACTGAGTTCGTGCTGGATATGGTCGAGCATATAGTTGCTGCAACAGATGATCCCGTCGCTCTGCTCCACCAGCAGTCGCTCAATTTCGCGCACTTTTCTGCGATACTCGCCATCTAGCCTGCCCCCTCTTCCAATCTCAGTCGCGTGAATAGTAGAGATCAGTGGAAGACCCAGTCGATTCTTGAGTTCGACAGCTGCTCTGCCCACGACCCAGTCATGGGCGTGTATCAAGTCGAATTTCTCCGTCTCAAGTAGCTCAGTCGTCTTCGAGATCATCTGGGAGTTCAGGTGATAGATCCAGAGGAGAAAATTGGCCTGGAGAAGCCTGCTATTCTCAACTCGGGTGACTCGGACCCCATCAACGGTTTCCTCCGAGGGAGCGCCAGGAAAGCTGCAGGTGACAACGTGGACGGAAACCCCCTGGGTCGCGAGGGATCTTGATAGATGATAGACATGAGTCGAAATCCCACCGATTATTCTAGGAGGATACTCCCAGCTTAGTAACAGGACATTCCTAGCATGCTCCTGCCGAATGTGTTCTGTGGATGTCGAGCCGCTCGCAAGCAACGTTATGCTGCCTCTAACGCTTCTCCGTCAGGAAAACCTACTGTCTTGAGATGCTCGAGTAGCTCGGCCAAGTACCCGAATGTTCTCTCGCGAAATCGGAAGGCCAATAAGGGTCCCGTCTCGGTAGTTACGACCACTGCCGACACGCCAGGCAGCGTGTTCAGCAGTCTTTCAAGCAACTCTTCAGAACGGACCGGCCGTTCTAGGTCTACAGCAAGGACGACGTCCCTTCTCTTCGCAGAGAACATCTTTGTCTCGCCTTCCAAGCTATGCTCTCACTTCGGTGATAAGCTCCCCGTATACGATCGGGTTGATCTCTAACCACACAGGCCGGTTTTGTGAGGTTGCATTTGTGCGGGTTTGTGTCGCTCACTGACCTTACCCGAAGGATTCGTCTGCTAGAGGCCCTCTCACAATTATCTTGAACACAGACGCCGCACCATCTTCTATCTTATCTCCATCTATCTCCATGCCACAAGAGTGTTCTTTTGTGTTTTATTCGATTACACAACTCTCATTTGCCTCCTAGTTATGCATCCGCACTCAACCAAACCATTCGCATCGAGCCGATTATTTTGCAAGATGCAGATATCTAGCGATATGTGCACCTGCGCGCTATCTGGCGCTATCGGATGATGTCTCCAAGACGACCCCATATGTGTTGCCCGTATCTGCGCAAAGCTCCGGGACACTACCCTAGGCGAGAAAGCAGGTTTCGACCTGTCGGGTGCCTCGTGGATCGAGGCAGATATTCGCTTTCGACCAGCTCCGTTCTTCGGCGATCGTATTTTCGAGGTTCGACCCTCTACCCCGTCGCCTTAGGGCACATGTGTAACCAGTTGTACTCATCGAGGTTGCATACTGTAACCGATTGTACTCGCGAAAATATACCCAGCGATAGATCGCGACTGTGGAAGTCACCATGCGATACCTAGAAGCGGACAAAAGCCTAAATTTGTGATGCACGTTGGTGCTATTCTCTTGTCGACTAGGAACTCGGATACTCGAAGCATCACGCGGACTGTCCGGATAGACGAGGACGTCCAGGACGCTATCGAACACATCGCCGAACAGCAGAACCTCAGTGTAAACGCCCTTGTAAACAAGGCCCTTCGAAAATTCGCATTCTGGGACACTGCGCTCGAAAAATTCGAGGCCGTATCCACTCCCTCGCAGCTCCTTGTGAAAATGATGGAGTATCTCTCCGACCAGAATGCGAAGGATCTCGCCAGGTCAGCCGGGACAAACATCGCTAAGGAACTCATGCAGTTCATGTTCAAAGAAGTGACTCTCAACGCTGTGCTCAGACACTTCGAACTCCAAGGGGTCCATCATGTTAGCATCCATTTCGATCACTCGAACGAAGGGGAGGCACATACCATCGTAATGAGGCACACGATGGGACCCAAATGGTCGATCTTCTACGAAGAACTCATCAGGTCCCTATTCACCGAACTGGGCATCCTGATAGAGCTTGAACGGCTCGACAACCAGGTTACTGGACGCTTCAGAACGGCAAGAACCGCCCAGGAAGCAGCCCCAAGGGCTACTGCCATGTCCATTGCCAGATCAGCATTCTAGGAATCCAGAAGCTAATCCATACAAGTCTCCGAAAGTTTTAGGCCGATGGATCTCGGCCGTACCGTAGTGCCTTCTAAGAGCCATTAATTACAACCAATACCAATTCTCTGCCGAGCTTGGCAAAGGCTGTTCAAAGCGTTGAGTTATAGCCAGGCCTCGAGCACATAGCATTTACTCGTGATAGAAGATTGGTCTTGGGAATAGCAAGCAAGGTGTTCGCCAAAATCTTTGGCATCGCAGGTTTCCTCCTCGCCCTGATTGGAGGAGCATTGATAGGATACTCAGCACTGACTGCCAGTGGACACTCGATCACTGAGTTGGCGACTCGCGGAATAGACGCTCTACTGGGGCTCGGCGCCATCGTCGCAGGAATCATGATGTACACTGGCCCCATGCGATTTGGAGGGATGCTCGCAGTCTTGGGAGGCATCATACTACTCGTCCTGACAAGCTTCGCAACTCCAGCAATACTAGTCTTCGCAGGCGGAATCCTCGGTATAATCGGAGCAGCAGTGAAGCCTGCGTGGTGGAAGTTCTGGAAACGGTAGCAGAACCCCGCCTGGAACGCTACTCCGTCTCTCCCTAAATAGTCTAGTGATCAACACCGCAAGAATTAGCTGACACGCGTAGCTAGGCTAGACTTCGAATCCTACTTCGCGGGAGGAGCAACCGAGATGAGGAACCCCCTCAAAGGAGTTCTTATTTGTCATCGAGAATTTTGACACCCTTCGCTTTATTGCCGCCTAGTGCCGTGGAAGGAGACACCCGAGATTGGATAGTCTTGGGGCTAGTTTCTCGATTCTCTCGGTGAGCTTGAGCAAATCCTCTGCCGGCGCGTCTTCCGGTATCCACGGGTTGCACTTCAAGTTGATACTAATGTTCTCCCCGATCATAAGTTCCAGACAGAAGTATAGAGATGGAATGGGGGAATAGACGAGATCATTCCCGCACATGGGACAACGTATCACGAAAAACTCCAGAGACGTGCATGTAGCAGGAGCTATCTAAGTCCCACCATTGACGCGTCGTGCCCATCAAGACTCGAAAGTCGCCCCGCGTCTCCGCCTGTCAAGTCCCGTGTAAGATATGATTCTTCCATGCTTCAGTCATCCCGCTCGCGGTCAGTTAACAACACCCACTCGAAAGGGAGTTGGCTAAAAGGTTCCAAAATCACGGTTCGTTCAGATAGCAACTTCTCAGCTGGCTCGATGAGATCCTTCAACCAGGACTTGTTTCTTCTTGCGAACACACCACTTGCAGTCGCATGTGCAGCGTTCATTATGAATTGCAATTGTTATCGTTGTTCCACTCACGCCTATACCAACCTTCGTCCCAATATTCTTGTCATGCTCAAAAGGACACTTCGACATCGGTTTTCCCTATCCCTGGTTAGATATTGGACTTGCCGCTCATGAAAGCTTCGAGGCAACTCCATGTTCGAACCTTTTGAGTTGTATGGAAGGCTGGATTCCCCAATTACCCAATCAACCTGCTGATGTCTTACTCGGAGCTGCCGCTCATATTGTTCTAGCCGATTGTCGGCTTTCCTATCAGCTCGACTAGTCTCTTACCCTTCGTGAGCCTTGAGACCCGCAGAATTCCGGCCAGCTCTAGTTTCATAAGTTCCCGGTTTACCTCCCTAAAGCTGGTCTCTCCAAAGTTCGAGTTGAGCTCCTTTTGCAGATCAGTGTCTGTGACGGAACCCTTCTTTCCCAGAAATTCCACTATGGCCAGGGACATTGGCCTGGGACTCCATATCTTGTTCAATGACGGGGTCAGAACGAGAGATTACTCAGAGCCGTCTACGTTACTGCGAGGGCGGCTCTTTCCTTCTTGAATCTCTTGCGGAAACCTTTGTACCAGTTCTCCATATCAGGAGTAACCGAGGGCTTTACGCGTTCCATGGCATCTCGAAAGTCCTCTAGTGTAACACTCTTCGTTTCAATGTCCCTCCTCAATGAGATGAGGCCAGCCTCCCTGCATACTGCCTCAATGTCTGCTCCCGAGTAGCCTGCGGTTTGACTGGTAATCCGGTCCAGGTCAACATCCGGGGTCAAGGGCATGTTTATTGCCGGGTCGATAATGTCCGGCCGATTGCTGGCCCCTATCACGACCACGTTGACCAAGGATTCGATGCCATCCATCTCTGTGAGCAACTGGCTGATCACACGCTCCGACGCACCGCTGTCACCAAGGTCCGATCCCCTCCTGGGGGCGACAGAGTCCAGTTCGTCAAAGAAGACGATGGACGGGGCGGCACTGCGACCCTTCTTGAAGACCTCACGGATTCCCTTCTCTGATTCTCCAACCCACTTGCTGAAGAGCTCGGGGCCTTTGATGGAGATGAAGTTAGCCTCACTCTCAGTAGCAACAGCTCTGGCCAGCATGGTCTTACCGCATCCCGGCGGCCCGAAGAGCAGGATACCCTTCGGCGGTCTGATCCCAACTCTAGTGAAGGCTTCCGGCTTCTTTATCGGCCATTCGACAGCTTCCTGGAGCTCCTGCTTCACGTCCGTCAGTCCCCCGACGTCAGCCCAGTTGACGGAGGGTACTTCGATGTAGACTTCCCGCATCGCGGTGGGTGTTATTTCCCGGTAGGCGGTCTTGAAATCGTCCAAGTTCACTTGCATCTTTTCAAGCATTTCACCGGGGACTCTCTCCTCCTCCAGGTTAATGCTTGGAAGGTAGCGCCGCAGGGCCTTCATCGCAGCCTCTCTGCAGAGTGCCGATATGTCCGCGCCGGTGTAGCCGTGGCAAATGTCCGACAGCCGGTGAAGATCCACATCCAAGGTCAATGGCATCGCTCGCGTGTGAACCTGCAGAATCTCATGTCTGCTCGTTTTGTCGGGGACTCCGATCTCTATTTCCCTGTCGAAGCGCCCCGGGCGTCGGAGCGCCGGGTCGATGGCGTTCGGCCTATTCGTAGCGCCTATCACGATGATGTTTCCCCTGGCGGCCATGCCATCCATGAGGGAGAGCAGTTGAGCCACAACTCTACGTTCCACTTCTCCCGTCACTTCCTCTCTCTTTGGAGCGATGGAGTCCATCTCGTCGATGAATATGATACTGGGCGCGCTCTCCTGAGCTTTCTGAAAAATCTCCCTCAGCCGGGCCTCTGACTCTCCGTAGAACTTGGACATGATTTCAGGCCCTGAGATGACGTAGAAGTTGGCATCTGACTCACTGGCCACGGCCTTCGCCACAAGTGTTTTGCCACAGCCTGGGGGTCCGTACAGGAAGATTCCTTTGGGAGGCTCGATGCCGAGCCGTTGGAAGAGTTCTGGGTGGCGTAGTGGAAGCTCTACCATTTCTCTGATTCTCTGAATTTCGCCGTGTAGGCCGCCAATGTCCTCGTAGGTGACGAGAGGTATGCTCTTCTTGTCCGGGCTAGGCTCGCTCATCACCTGGACAACGGTGGACTCTGTAATCTTGACGGGACCGTGGGGCCGGGCCCGGGTAGCTATTAGCGGCACAGAACTGCCGAATATGTTTAGGAGGGTCATGTCTCCTTCGACAAAGGGCATGTCCATGAATCGACGCTTGACAAAGCTCACGAACTCGTCGTCCACGCTCAAACGGACGTCGGTGGGCGCAAAGACAATTGTCTGGGAGTCTTTTACTTCTGCCTTCTTCAGAGTGACGTACTCGTTCAGGGCTACCCCCGCGTTCTTCCGCAGAAGCCCATCCATCCGGGCGATCTGCTGACCCTGATCTTCGGTATAAGCAGGCCAGGCGATGGCCACTGTGGTGCGTTTTCCGCGCACTTCTATAAAGTCACCCGCCGTTATGGCGAGTTTCTGCATGGTCTCATCGTCGACGCGGACTTTATCATGCCCAACATCTCGCTGCTTAGCATCAGCTACCCTCGACTGAACCTCTTTGGCCATCATCGCTGGTTCATCTTCATGATCGCTACGGGAAGGCAGGCGCGAACAGAAGAAGGTGATTAGTGTTCTATGTTACTCTAATCGTGTATTTCATCTTGCTGTTCCAGCCCAAAGGTCTTTGTCGTCACTAATTAGCGGAATACATCTCTGTCGTTAGCCGTAGGGTCCTAAGGGACGGCAAGGGGGAACCCTGAACGGTGACTATCGGACGGTCAGAAGAGAGACGATCTTACCGACCTCGTTTACCTTCTCCAGGCTCCAGATAGTGTCGAGTATTCTCCTCGATTGATTCTTAGTCAGATATTTCCTAGTCAACCTCTCGAACTTGTCCTCGACTTCCTTGTCGCTCATCGGATTCTTCGGGTGGCCCTTGTGATAGTCAACCTGTTTCGTGATGACCGTCCCAGATGCTAGTTTGACGGTAATCCTGTTTGCCACCGCCTCTGGGTACCTCGCACTCAATTCCTTGTCTTCGATGACCGTGATCTTCTTGAGAAAGTCTAGGATCTTCGGGTCCCGATACTTCTTCTCGCTGTAGGTCGAATTGTCGATTCTGCCCTCAAACATTGCCATGGCGACAATGTAGGGCAGACTATGATCAGCCGTCTCCTTGGTCATCGGGTTCCACTTCTCCGGGTCCCTGCCGAGGATCGTATAGCCAGCCTCATGCGAAGCAATCTCCACAGAGACAATATCCTCCGGATTCGTTTCCCTTATTTTGAAAGACCCGTTCCTGCCGCCGAAGTCGTTGATATTGATCTGGAAGGGTCCGGATACTTGCTTGAAGAAGCCCATCTCACCCTCAAAGATGGGCGACGGACCCCTCATGCCCTCACGGGCAAGCAGCGCAGAGAAAACACCGTTTCGTGCGGCGTTAGCGAATGAGCATCCTTTCCATATGGACAACTCTCCCGCCCTGACCTGTCGCATCGTAATGTGAGAGTTCAGAGCGAGGTTTACCGCCTCAGTCATCTCATCAACACTCAGCTCCATCAGCTTGCCTGCAGCCAACGCGGTCGACGCGAGCCCGTAGCAGACATGATCCCAGCCCCGATGTCGAATGTCCGCCGCGTCACAGAGTCTGCACTGAATCTCGTAGGCTAGTACGATAGAGAGGAGCAGGTCCTTTCCGGTGGCGCCTTCGGCCTCTGCCACCGAGAAGCATGGCCCGACATTGTCGCTGGGGTGAGCTGGCTCTTTGGATAGATATGTGTCGTTGTAGTCGAAGTATCTGACCATTATTCCGTTTACGAAGGCCGCGAGATCAGGAGTAGTCTTCCTTCTCGTCCCGAAGAGTGTTGAGCCATGATCGTTCCTCACGTTCTCTGTAACGGTCCGGGATATCTTCACGGGCTCAGAGTTGTAGGCGCCAATGCCACAGCCTAGGCTGTCGATGACTCTCTTCTTCGTCTCGTGAATCACATCCTCCGGGAGGTCTTGATACTTCACGGATCGGATATAGTCAGCAAGCTCTTGAGCGAGGTTCAACTCTGATTTCGGTCCCGGCTTCAAACGGGGGTCTAATTCAATCTTTGACCGAATAGCCACGGATGCGGGACGTTTTTACCGCTAAGAAAGCTGTGAGCTGCTGTCCGCTCGTATCGGCGACAGTAAGCTATTCTTCTTTCCAGCTCATCAGGACTGATCCGAGTATGATGAAGAATCCTGCTAACCCCAACGCTATGACCGTGTTGGTCAGCGCCTGTGCTGGTTCGAGATAGATCATCGCGTCTCTCAGACCGTTGTTGATGTAGGTGAGCGGGAGGTAGTTGGCGATCACCTTCAAGACAGTGGGCATCGTCTCTGTCGGCCAGAACGTTCCAGCGAGGAACATCATCGGGAAAGTTATCGCGTTCGCAGCCGCCTCAGCCCCATCCGCGTCCTTTACAAAGTTAGCCAGCACCATTCCGATCCCTGGAAAGAGCAGCGCCGCTGCGACGACAAGTCCGATCGTGTAGATGTCAATCGTTGCTGTGACCCCGAAGACGAATCTTCCGAAGAGCAGGATGACAGCGATCGAGA
>VBBG01000204.1:10649-22072 GCA_005882905.1 Candidatus Bathyarchaeota archaeon
AGAAGCCTCTGGCCTCTATTATGAAGCTGAGCATCATCTCGCACGTAGGACACAGGATTGCTCATCTCAGCTGGTACGAACTGAACGTTGAATGCACCCGTATGGTTCAGGGCTGATACATATCCCTGTGAAGTCAGAGTCGGGGTACTGCCCGTAAGGTCTTGGTTCTGCACGTAAAGGTCGAACCGGGTGTTTCCTGTCCCAAAGATTGCGCCGAAGAGGACAATGAGAAGTAAAGGAAACGCGAGGGTCCAGAAGATAGTGCTCTTGCTACGGAACCATGTCTTCACGTGTGCCTTGACGATCGTGTAGACCCGGCTCATGCTACTTCTCCCTCTTCGGAGACCCTTCGTCCAGTCATGTTGAGAAACACGTCATCAAGCGTAGGACGCCTGACCTCTATCTCCTTGTTCGCTAGGGGAGTCTGTCCGATCGCGATGAGAATGTTTGTCAGTTCTCCATTGTTGAGTGGAATGTAGATGTCTCCCTCGTTCTTGAGTTGGGGTTTGGATATTCCTTGAGGCAGGAACTTGAGCCCGTCCTCGCCCGCTTCTCTAATCACGAGCGTCTTCTTGCCTCCGTGGGCATCGATCAACTCGTTCGGAGTTCCGGAAGCAATTATCTGTCCGTGATCGATGATGGACACTGTGTCTGCTAGGTACTCGGCCTCGTCCATGTAGTGAGTTGTGAGGAAGACCGTCTTTCCTTGTTTCTTCAATCGTTCTATGACGTACCAAACATCGCGCCGAGCTCGAGGATCCAGGCCAGTGGTAGGCTCGTCTAGGAAAACCAGAGCAGGATCGTTGACCAGCGCGACCGCGAGACCAACGCGTTGCTTCAATCCGCCAGAGAGTGTCTTGAACTGTTCGTCCCGCTTCTCTTTCAAGTCGACAAGTTCGATTAGCTTATCCGCGTCCAGCTGATGATCGTACATAGCGCCGAAGTAGTCGATATTCTCTCGCACTGTCAAACGGTCTATTGCGTTGAAGTCTTGAGGGAGAACCCCAATCCTCTTCCGGATCTCTGACTGATCAGAACGCTTGCTCACATCATAATCGAGGACTTTCGCCTCTCCACCTGTTGGAGCTCGGAGACACTCAAGTATCTCAACAGTCGTAGTCTTCCCGGCACCGTTGGGACCCAGGAAGGCGAAGACCTCTCCCTTCGAGAGCCCGAAGGATATGCCGTTAACCGCAACGGTGTCGCCGTACTTCTTTGAGAGGTTGTTCACCTGAACTACCTCGTCTCGGCCTGAGAGGGCCCTGCTCGGGAGCGTCATCAGTTCGACGCTCCTTCCGGATGGCTAGTCTCAGGTTGAAAGGAGCGGCTATCGAACGGATTACTTCCAAATCCTTGCGCGTCTGACACTTCACTCTGTTTCCCTCCAAGAGAAGCATAAGCTCGTCTCCGCCTATTAACGGCCGTGCACGTCGCGTGGTCACTTCTGGTGATTACCAGACCAGTTGAACGATCGACCCTGTCCATTCTTCTTGCGTCCGCGTAAAACTGACTGACTGGTCATTATTTAAGCGCGTCGGTCATTTTAAATATAACACTACAACCCTGGTCGTGAAGTCGATGCCGAAGGTTGTTCCCGAGTACAAGGAGGAAGCCAGAAGCAGAATCCTGGATGCTGCCAGCAGGGTCTTTGCCGAAAAGGGCTATCATGAGGCAACGATGGAGGATGTTGCCAAACAGCTGGGCGTTAGCAAGGGAGCACTATACCTCTATTTCTCCAGCAAAGAGCGCCTCTTCGAGGCGATGTCCCGGACAGCTCCCCGCGCCTTCAAAGAGATTCTATACTCGACATTCAATACCCAGGCGAACCCAATCGAGAGCGCGAGCCAGTTCTTCGACGCGATGATGAAGAGGTTCGGATCGAACCCGAGGCTGAGCCTTGAGATATTATCGGAAGCCTCCCGAAACCCGGCGTTGAGACGGGTACTTCGACAGAACCAGGAAGAATACGCTAACGGACTGGCAAGCTTCCTAGAAGGATTGCGCAAGATGAGACTGATAGACGATAACCTGGAACTCCTTCCATTAGCCTATTCGCTCATTGCGCTATGGAATGGGCTCGAAACCTTGGTTGTCTCAGGATTGCCAGTGGAGGAGGCAAAGGGAGCGTGGCTTGAGGGTTTCAAGGCCATTTTCCTCCAACATAGACTCCAACAAAGCGTAATAGGCTCCAAGCGGATCGATAAGAAGACCAGTTAGGAAAAAGGTAAAGTCCTAGCCCCTAGGCGGGAGCCTGAAGGAAGAACCAGTGTCGGTGAACATAGGAAGAATTCTGGGGATTCCGATCCGGATACACTGGACACTATGGCTGGTCTTTCTCCTAATCGCCTGGTCTCTAGCAGTCGGATATCTGCCAGCAACATATCCCCAGCTTTCAGCCAACATGGACTGGATCGTCGGCGCAGTCTCCGCCCTGCTATTGTTCGTCTCCGTCCTCCTTCACGAACTATCCCACTCTTACATCGCCAAGAAGAACGGACTGCCCATCGCTAGAATCACTCTCTTCTTCTTCGGCGGAGTCTCAGAGATGACGGAAGAGCCCCAGGACGCGGCGTTAGAGGTGAGGATGGCGGCCGCCGGACCCTTGACAAGCTTCGCTATAGCAGGAGTGCTAGGCGCCCTTTGGTACGTCGGAGGATATACCGGGTTCCCAGTCGCCGTTATGGCTGTTCTTCGCTACAATGCTTTCATCAACGTTGCGCTGGGAGCCTTCAATCTCATACCCGCCTTCCCACTCGACGGGGGTCGGGTGTTGCGCGGAGGCCTCTGGCAGAGCTCAAAGAATCTCTTGAAGGCGACGAGAAAGGCGACGCGTGTCAGTGAGATACTCTCTCTGCTCATGATCTTCGCAGGACTCTCACTCATCGTATTGAACCCAGATAACATTGTCAATGGCATATGGATAATCTTCCTCGGGTGGTTCATCCGTTCCGGCGCGGAGACTAGCCTCCGGCAGACCCAGATGACTGAAGCACTTCACGGCGTCAGCGTCGGCGACATTATGACCAGGAACCTCCTCACCGTCGCCCCCAACCTTACCGTTCAGCAACTCGTCAACGACTACTTCCTCGTCCATCCTCACGGCGGCTACCCGGTGGTCCAGAACGACAAGCTACAAGGAGTTGTCACAATGGGCTCGGTTAGATCCATTCCGAGGGAGAAACGGGAGTTTGAGACAGTCGCCCAGGCCATGGTCCCCTACGAGCGGATAGTAACAATCAACTCCACGGCCTCCGCGGCTTATGCGATGCAGAAGATGGCGAAGAATCAGATCGGAAGGCTGGTCGTAACTGAGGGTGACAGGATCCTCGGAATTGTTACACGTGGGGACCTGATGAAGACGATCAGAACTAGACAGGATCTCGGGGTCTCGGACACCACTTTCCGATAGCTGGCAAAGTCAGAGTTCGGCCTCGACAAGCGTTTTCAGAAGAGACCTGTGGCAGGTGTTTGGATCTTTACATGAGCAGAGGAGTGTGATGGGACCCGCTCTAGCGTAGTCTGCTATTTCCTTCACGAGCTTCCGCTGAAGCTCTCCCTTCATGTCGATGTTGTATCGTTTCTCGTACTGAGCCCTAGTAACATTGCCAGCTTTCCAATCCTTGATGAGTTCCCTGCTTGTTCCTACATCCTTCAGCCATAGGTCGATGGACTCCTTGCGAACTCCGCGTGGCCAGAGTCTCATCACCAGAATCCTTTTCCCATCACTGGTCGATCGTTTGTCGTAGACGGTCTTCTCTATCTGAATATTCGACAAGGCAAACCCTGAACCGCGATCTCGCCAAAGTATTCCTTTCGATGCGATGGTTGTTAGCCTAGAACCGGGAATGGGATCAAGCCGGGATCTGTCACGCGAGCATCGAGCGATTTGAAAAATATTCTAGATTTCCGGGTGCTGCAGGCTTTAGCATGGAGCTGTTATGATGCATGGCTGGTGTATTGTTGATGATTAGAGAGTATTAGCATGACAGTGGACAGGTTTTTTATTCCAAGGCGGTTCTAGGGCGTTTTACAGGGGACGAGCAGGCCGCCCTGCTTATCGGGGTCTGCGAGAGAGAAGAAACCATGAGAAACAAGTACGTAATAGTCTTCGCGGTATGTCTAATCGGCGTCATTGCTCTCGCCTGGTACCAGAGTCTTCCCCGACCCCACGGTCCCACGACGTATTGGGCCGAATACGTCTTGACCAAGAACGGCAACCATACTCAGATTCAATCCACATACAGCAATGGAGTTGTAACTACCGAGCAGATAATGTGGCTGAATTTCGACGACAGGACCGCGGTCTACAACTATTTCAGATGCACCCCCTCGATGCCAGGTTGCACCGTCGATGGCTGCCCTTTCACGGTCCTAACCGATACTAGCTCGGAATATCGCGTGAAGGTCGTCTGCAGACCCGGTTCCTGAGCATTTCAGCGAGGATTCTGCTTGAACTCGGTCTGGCGGGTTTGGAGACTAGATCAACTCACGCCAAAACAATCAGCAGTGACCTAGTGCTTGTATCGACGGGGATCCTTGTCGAAGCTTGTCTTACAAGCGGGTGAACAGAAGTAGACGCTCTTCTCCTCATAGGTTGACGTGAGTTTCGTTTTCTTCTCGTCTACCATCATGCCGCAAACTGGGTCTTTCTGCAACTGCTCACCTCCCTAGATTCTCGGGTTGAACCTTCGGAGCAAGAGAGAGTTGGACACGACTGTCACAGAACTTATCGCCATTGCGGCACCCGCCAGCAGAGGAAGCACCTGATAGATTCCTGGTCCGAGGAACGGAACCAGAACACCTGCCGCGACCGGGATTAGGGCAACGTTGTAAAGGAAGGCCCAGAGGAGATTTTGCTTTATCTTGCTGACAGTTGCCCTGCTCAGATCTATAGCTTTGGGAACGTCCGTCATGTCATCCTTGATCAGGACTATTCCGCCGGTCTCCTTGGCAACGTCTGTCCCGCTACCAATTGCTATTCCGACATCTGCAGCGGCCAATGCTGGCGCGTCGTTTATCCCGTCTCCAACCATTGCGACTTTCTTTCCGCTCGTCTGAAGCTTCCTCACGATATCCTCTTTCTGATCCGGGCGGACGTTGGCGATTATCGTGTCAATGCCGAGAGTTTGCGCTATCGCTTTTGCGGTTCTTTCATTATCGCCTGTGAGCATTATCACTTCCAAACCCATCTTCTTCAACGCTCTTACACTCGTTGCCGAGGACTCCTTCACCGTATCCGCGAGGCCAAGAATGGCGGATGGTTGCCTGTCGACCGCGAGGAAGGTCACCGTCTTTCCTTGATTCTGTAGCTCTCCCACTCTTTCGGAATACTCCTCGACTGGGACTGAAAAATTGCTCATGAGCTCCAAGTTCCCCAGAAGAACCTCTCGTCCTTCAACGGTCGCCTTTACACCAAGACCTGGAAGAGCTTCGAAGCCTGAAGGATCGGAAAGAGGGACACTCTTGGCCTGAGCGGCGCTCACGACCGCCTCTGCTAGAGGGTGTTCACTCCCCTTCTCTACAGCTCCGGCATAACCGAGTATCTGAATCTCGGAGAGCTTCCCTATCGGGACAATATCAGTTACGGACGGCTGACCTTTGGTGAGGGTCCCGGTCTTGTCAAAGATTACCGTGTTTATCTTTCGAGCCTCTTCTAGCTGGTCCCCTCCCTTGATCAAGATTCCGTTCTCGGCGCCCTTGCCTGTTCCCACGAGTAGGGCTGCTGGAGTGGCAATTCCGAGAGCGCATGGGCAGGCGATGATTACGACGGAGACGAAGGCCAGGAGAGAGAAGGCGAGTCCTATTCCTCCGACGAAATACCAGAACATTGCTGAGGCTGTCGCTATCAGCACGACTGATGGGACGAAGTACGCTGAAACTTTGTCGGCCAACCTTTGCAACGGCGCTTTTCCGATTTGAGCCTCGCACCTATCACTTCGTCGCCGGTACGCCTGTCGCGGGGCAGGCTCTCGCCCGTAATCATTGATTCATCAATTGCAGAGCTTCCCTCGATCACTCTTCCATCAACCGGGATCTTCTCTCCAGGACGGACCATCAGGATATCCCCGACTCCAACCTGTTCAACTGGTATGCTGATTTCGCTACCATTTCGGATCACATTCGCCATAGCCGGTTGGAGGCTCAATAGTCTATGAACTGCCGCCGACGCCCTGCCCTTCGTGATGTATTCAAGGAGGTTCCCTGTCTGTATCAGAGTGATAATGATGGCAGAGGTTTCGAAGTAGGTCCCGCTGCTGGGGAAGAATCCTGGCACGAATGTGGCGATCGTGCTGTAAATCCATGCGGCGGAAGTCCCTAGACCTATGAGGAGGTCCATGTTGCCAATCCTCGACCTTAGCGCGTCGTAGCTGCCCCTATAGAATCGGAAGCCGACGAAGAACTGCACAGGTAGCGAGAGGATGAACATAACAATGTTGTTGATGCGAGAATCTGGAATTATCGGAAGGTAGGTCAGGGCCGCGATTGGTATCGTTAGTACCGCGCCAAGAGCGACTAGGCGCTTTAAACGAGCTAGAGACTTCTCAGGAGCCTGGAACTGTGCAAGACAGGTCTCGCTACAGAAGTAGTACGTGGTTCCATAACGTGTCGTCTGAAGAGCGTGCTTCCCTTCTTCCACATACATGCCACAGATCGGATCCTTTGCCACGGCGCCTGTCTGCTCACTGGGAATATGAGGATTGGATGACTTAATCTAGCGCTTTTACGCATGCGAATTGGGCTCGATTCGGACTCTTTTCCCAGTCTATGAATCCCTCTAACCCACGATTCGTCTTGCTAAGAAATGCTACCGTCTGCTATGGGAAGAATTCTGTCATGGGTGAAGCGTTGCAATCATTGTTTTTGACAAGGCAGGTGAAGGCCCAGTTCTTTTCAAGTGTTGCTAGGTAGGAATAGTGGGAATAACTTCCAACCCCGGTATAATGCTGTTTGACAACGGGTCCGCTCCAGGAAGCATAAATGAAGTCATGGGGGAAAACATTGTTACTGGGGCCTTCGTCGTAGACTATGAACAACGCCGCGCGCTGCGTACGGAATAGCTTACTGTTGAGTATTTTTGGGACGAGGTTACTCAGGTAAGCGTCTCCTACAGAGGCGTCACTACCGTGTCCGTTATCATTATTGTTCGGCGTGAGCCAGATGTAGTGAGACGGACTTGCTGAGTTGAGTTCTGCAAGAAACTCATGATCATCAGCTGGGCCACTTGGCGAAGTAGGAGGTGTGGTTGTCAGGAAGTGGGTACACCGTTGGGTTTCGTTGTTGTCTTTGAATTCTAGGAACCCGAAGTGGTTCGCTTTGCTAGGGGCATGAAGCTACAGATTCCAGAGTCAGTCGCACCTTCAGCATAAGCGCTCCACATCAGACCATGCTCTTGGAGCCTATCGATGAGATTTGGTTGATCTATCTCATAGCAACAGTTCCCATCACCGGTAATCCCAAAATTACTACGGCCGACCAGCGCAACGTAGTTTGGCTCGCTCGGATGAAAGAGCGCAGTATACCCGCCAAGTGTACAGGAGCTATTACTAGTACATTTGCCTGCGATGGCATAGGATTGTGCGAGTGAGGTCTCGTAGGTTCCGCTGCCCCCACAGGTGGTCATAACTTGACAGTAGCCTTTGTTTTCCATCAGGATGGTTACTATGTAGTCAAAGGGCCTGCATGATGTCCCTATGCATCCGGTGGCAGGGAGTCTCGTCTGAACGATAGTGGAGGCTGCTACTGAGACGACTATCAGGAGTCCCAGTAATAGGGAAAGAAGGGTTCTCCACATTCTGAAGGAGGTCACCCTGAGGATGCTGAGTAGCCTGTAAAGGTCACAGTGAAAGCAAAGGAGCCAGAAGTGGCGCTACCATCATTAGTGAGTGTAAGGCTAATGGGATTGGTAGCTCCAGGAGCTAGCTGCTGGGGAGTTAGAGAGAATAACCCAGTGACTCCTGGAGGGAGCCGGTGAAGGACACGCTCTGAGGATTGGACTCCAAGTAGAACGCCTGGTTGCCGGTGTTTCTTACGCATACTGTGAGGCTGACCGTAGAGCCTGCAGCGGCCCCAACTGGGGAAAAGATATGCTGCTGAGCGGTGCAGCGCAGGCGGAGTCTAGAACCGAGAGTCCGGGAGACGAGTTTATGGAGCCTGTTCCGATGATGTTCTGCTGGATCACTACGATACTATAGGCGACGTAGGACCCTGCTCCTATGGCCACCAGCGCTAGAAGTATTGCTATGAGGCGTCTCGAGACAGAAAACATAGCAGACCGTGACTGCCTCTAAGCCTACCTATAATACAACACTTTGAACACTCTCCACTTCACATGTTTGTCGAGTTACCGCTCAGACCCCTCTGCGAGCCCTTGAGCGCCGATGGAACGCTTTCTCGGCGGATTCTAAGCGTAGCCCGGTGGTCGTTGTAACATCGATCCCACGCTGCCCTTGCGGTTAGAGGCTCCGATGACCGCCGTCGACTTCGGAGCGAACAAGGCGTCAAGATCTCCGGCCTGTAGCATGTCAAAACGACCTGAATGATTGGTTCAAAAAGCTAGATTCTGTCAGGATCCAGACTCATAGGAACACTCATAGATCTGCAGGTTGTGGTCCAAGACTAACTTGATCACGATGTTAAAGATGACCGATGATACGGGACAACGAGAAAACTCTCCGAACCTCTTTCGCCTACATCAACGAACTAGATGTGCGGTAGACAGTCACAGCGATGTTAGATGCCCATTGGAGAGATTGTAGTCGTTCGTGCCCAAAGATAGATCACGCGTATAGTTACTCTAAAGTAGGCAGCTGTACCTTTGAGGCTGTGTTCTATCCAAAAGGCTAGATAGTGTGTTCAAATGTATTCGTGATAATATTATAGTTGAAAGGCCGCAGTGTTACCCCAAGGGGCATTACGCATGAGATATTGTGAGGAGTGTAGCGTCCCGAACCACGTGGCTGGGATCTGTCCCAAATGCGAGAAAGGGCTATGCATCAGCCATTACACCGAGCACATGAACCGCTGTGCAGGTCAGCGCCAATCCGGAGAACATGGCTACGCTAGACCCATTCCGGATGTATTCCGTGGCTAAAGCTACGTAACTTAACCTTAAGCAAATCTCCCGACTCAACATGTAACCGAGAGAGGGATTGCATCCCACTCTCCTCCTCATCGTTTTTGATAAGCTATTGAACCTATGATGTCTAGCTCCAAATGGTTCCGGCGAGAATCTCCGCTATCATTCACCACCAGGCTGGCCTTAATGATAATTTACAACGAAGCTAGGTCTTTTCGTTTACAATAACGCGGTGGGAAATCTTGTCTTCTGCCGACTTCTCTATCGGCCTCCCAGCCATCTGCTCGTTGAAGGTCTTTGGGATTACGCCCTTGAGCGAACCACCACCAGCAATTTTGCATATGACTTGATCGTCGCTCTCTTCCAGTTCCAAGTTGAGTCCGAGACGGCTGCAGAGTGCTTTGAGGGAGGCACCATAGTATGCTGACGCGGCACGCCCTACACTGTGCCTCAGAATCACTGTGCGATTCTGTTGATCCCCGAACTCGGAGTATACGTAGGCGTTACAGTATTCCGCGCCTATTACTTGGAAGGTTTTCAGGACAGAGTCTAGGTCGAACTTGTGGAAGTAGTAGAGAATAAACTCGGCCACTGCATCATTTGCGGTCTCGGTCCCTAGTCTTCTCGCGTCGTCAACGGTAATGTGCGACCAGAGTATTTTCATTAGTCGAGGGTCGCTTGTGACGAGTTTGAAATTGTCAACGTATCTTCCCCATTCAATGAACCGTCGCAGGGCTTTGTTGACTAGAACGTTGATCTCTATGTTATGACCGCCAGCCAGTATGTCTATTTTCTCACTGACGTCCGGGTCGATGGTGAAGGTGCGACGCGCTCGTCTCTCCAAAAGGTATGCCTCCTTTGAGGATAGACTGAGGTAGCCTGTTATAGCGATTGCTCATCTCAGCGAGAGTCGCGTAGACCGTGATATGGACAGTGAGTCGAGCTATCGGGCCAAAATGGGCCGAAAAGAAGACATTCGTGACATTATCAGTCTCTAACCGAGCTCAGAATTTCCAGTTTCCTTGTCCACTTTTCCAACCACGTATGCGCTGGAGGAGTCACCTGGGACCCTCCGGTGCTGAGATGACTCGTAGCTTCGTTGGCGCATGGCGATGAAATGACTTTCTTTCAAATCTTCCCTTCCTCACGCGCAGTGCATATGATCTTTCGACAACTGGTCATGGGAGGCCTCGATCCATAGGAAGAGAGGATTACCTCTCAGCTCGAGTGCTGGAAACGCTATGCGTATCCGGTCGTTCTGGAGGATGTTTCATCTAGTCGGTGCGTACCCATGCGGACGAATCTGATTTCAGGATTTCAATTGTCCGTCAGCTACTGGTTCGACCAAGTCCTGCAGGGAATGGGGCCGATCCGAGACTGGGTCTATGATTTCCTAGAAAAGAAAGGCATCAGCCGAGAAGACATCCCAACCAGATTCGAGGATGTTGTCAAGATTCTGCTGGAGAGGTTGGGGACAAGCGCGAGGGTCATAGCCTATAGGACCATGGTTGAACTGTACAAGGAGTTCTCCTTGAGCGCGGACTTCGACTATGACGACTCCTTGCCGGAGAAGTTTGTCTTCCTTAGAGAAAGAGTACTAGCGGATCGATTGCATCCGACGAGAACTCCTAGTCTGAAACTCGCCTTTTGAAACCGCCGCCTTTGAGGGACAGGAGGAGTCTTTGGGGGGGCAGGATGAGCTTGCGAGTGTGTGTCCTTTTCGGGGCGAATCTATCCTGACAGAGTCTCCTCGCGCTCCGTCATGGCCGAGGTTTCCACGGCCTTGTCCCAATCCTTTGCCTTCTTCACAAGTTCGAGTAGGCGCTCATGATCCTCGGCACTGAGAGGATTGCCTGCTTCGACGTGCGACTTGATTTTCGCAAAGACTGGGGCAGACTCTCCGAAAGGTACCTGGGACTTTTCAATCATGGCGATGAGGCTACGCGCCTCTGCAATCGAGACCGTAACTGGCCTGCCAACGCTTTGCGGTTTCTTTGACTTGTTCGCCTTTCTCGCCACTCTCTGTCGCCCCCTGGCGATTGCCTCAGTTGGTCTGATCCCTAACTTCGTTAGTACATAAAGAAGTCTTCTCTTGGAACACAGGTGTTGTATTCAGATCAAGAGCTACTATACTTCTTGATGTTCCTTCTCCATAGGCGAAGGCGCTGATAGCGGCATGAGCAACGGAGACTCTTCGATACTTATCATACCGTACGCTTTGAAACACAAACTGTCGCTAGATCCTGACCACGATGCTTCTGGCCACCATGTCGCCTATTCTCTGCTTCTTCTGATTCGTCGCAATAAGCAGGAATCCTATCAGGTAGAATAACGGTAGCCAGTCGAT
>VBBG01000205.1 GCA_005882905.1 Candidatus Bathyarchaeota archaeon
CTTAAGAATGCTCTGGAAACCGGTATTCTTGCTTGTCGTCTAGCGCGACCCGTAAGCCTTTATCCAAGTAGCTTCAGGCTCGCGGGTGGTTGATAATGGAAAAGGTCGAGAAGTGGTCGGAAAGCGTCCTGTGGAGGATAATCGGGACGATCATAGCCTTCGCCGGATTCCTGGTCGGGTCCCTGATCTATGTCGGGTTCTATGCAAAGAACTTCAATGCGT
>VBBG01000206.1 GCA_005882905.1 Candidatus Bathyarchaeota archaeon
CTATGCGTTGTACTTCTACACCTACTCTTCGTTCCTCGCACGGCCGACCCTGTACCTGGAAGACATTTTCGTCCGTGAAGACAGTAGGAGAAGAGGAGTTGGAGAAGCTCTCTTCATGAGATGCGTCAAAGAGGCCAATCGACAGGGCTGTGGAAGAATGGAATGGGCAGTGCTGACATGGAACAGCAAGGCCATGATTTTCTATGAAGGGCTCGGCGCGAAGAGACTTGAGGGTCAATACGTATACAGACTAGACGGCGAGTTCCTTCGACATTCCGATCGGATCCCATAATCAGCGGTTTGATCGTGTAAGGGTCTAATCGATCACGTTGTTTGATACGATCGTCTCTTCGACGCTTTCCATATCGCCGAACAGAGTGGTGGGACTATCGCCTGTGGCAGCTCTCCTCTGATAGATCTTCGCAACCTGCTTGAAAATGTCCGAAAGCTTTTCCGACTTTGCTCGGATGTCTTTGCCGAGTCTCCGGCTAAGTATCTCGGCGCAATGGTTCACGACCATCTTCCTTCCACTTCCCAGAATCTCCTTCAGGGCGTTGTCAAGCTCGTCGATGCCCAGAGGCAACTCTTTCATGTCGACGTTGTGTCTCCTCCTCGCATAGTGAAGAATCAGCTCGGCTGTAGCGCCCCCGAGGCTCTGAAACGCCTCGTCCACAGAATCTCTGAGCTGCTTCGCTAAGTCCGGCGGGAGGTGTACGAGGCGAAACAGGTTCCGCTCAGACATCGACAAGCTCCCCACTTCTCCCTGTACGACTTACAAATAACGTAACCCTGCTGGTCCACTCGAAGTTGCACGTGAAAAGACGAGAGGATGATTAGGGCTTGACAGTCTTGTCTTTCCAAACCTTTTTGCCCTGACGTGCAACTGAGGTTCCGTTCTGTCTTGCCGTCTGATACCGGTCAACAGGGGAATCGTATTCAGAAGTTGTTAGACGAGTTCAATGAGTCTTGGCTGACGTACTGGAATAGCTACGTTGAGCTGCAGAACCAGCTCTACGATAGTGCAAGAGCCGCCCGGGAAGTATCGTGGCTCGCCGCGACCGACGATGCTAAGCTAAGCCAGATCAACCGGATGCAACGGGAACTGTACGCGACCATGCCCCGGAGAGTAGACTATATGCCCCTTGGATCGATAAGCCGGGACCTCGATAGTGCTCCAAGCAGGTTCAGAGAGCTTGAAGCCGCTCTCACAGCTGAGAAGGCAAAATGCGCGAGTCTGGTAGCGGCTGTTGACCTGCTTCTGGAACATATCGGGAGGATGAAGCTGGAATTTCAGGCCGGCAAGAAATGAATGAGGCTAATCCTTCAATTAGACCCTTTGACCTAGAGAGTCTCTATTCTTTGAGTTCTCGGATCAGCTGCTTGGCTATGGTCAGCCGTTGAATATCGTTCGTCCCTTCGTATGTCTTTATGATCTGGGAGTCTCTGAGAAACCGTTCCACAGGATATTCGGTGGCAACGCCGTAGCCTCCATGTATCATCATCGCAAGCAACGCTAGCTTCTCAGCCGTCTCCGTTGAGGTCACCTTCGCAATTGATGCCGCCTTGACGAACTCTTTTCCCTGATCCTTTAGGGACGCGGCCCAGTAGGTCAACAGTCGAGCAGTGTGGAGTCCTATCGCCATGTCCGCCAGCTTGTACTGGACCTGCTGGAAATCTATCAGAGGCTTGTCAAAACTCACCCTAGTCTGCGCATAGCTAATGGCCGCCTCATACGCCGCCTGGGCAATACCGACGCCCTGTGCGGACACGTCCACCCGTCCCCTATCATACGTCTTGACGCCGATGTAGAACCCGTCGCCCTCTTTCCCGACAAGATTGTCCTGCGGGACCTTGACATGGTCCAGAATGAGCTCTGAGGGCTGCGAACCTCGAAGACCTGTCGTCTCGATATGGCTACCGACCTGGAAGCCCTCTGTACCCCTCTCGACAATGAAAGCACTCAACCCCTTGTGACGCTCCTTGCTACTAGGCGGTGGACTGGTTCTAGCGAAGACCAAGTAGAGATCCGCGATCTCACCGTTCGTGATGAACGTCTTCCGGCCGTTGATCTCCCAATGGGTCCCGTGCAGCTTCGCGGTGGACTTGATTCCTGCAACATCGGACCCGGCGCCCGGCTCTGTCATAGCGTGGGCCCCGATCTTCTCCCCTGACACCATCGGGACGAGGAACCGTTTCTTCTGCTCCTCTGACCCCCATTCGTTCAACGGCTCAGAAACTAGATGGCTAGCGACGAAGACTGTGGAACAGGCTGCGGAGACGCGTGCTATCTCTTCGATGCCAATAACCATCGAGAGAAGGTCGCCGCCGAGACCACCGTATTCCTCCTTGTAGGTGATGGCAGTTAGGCCAACTCCTGCGATCCTTCGCAGAAGGTCTCTGGGTATCTTGTTATTCCGGTCAATCTCAAACGCTACGGGACGAATCTCCTTCTCGGCAAAATCCCTGATGGTATGTCGGAGACTCTCGTGATCGGGGGTCAGCTTCACTTCATAGTCAGCGGAGCGAGGCATCATAGTGCTCGTCAAATCTATACCAACGCCTGATCTTCGAAGCCGGTCATTCCTTTAAACTTTGGAGCACAGCCACACATGCAGGATCGGGGTCTAACGAGGTGGCGAGGCCACTGACTGAGTTCGTCCAAGTATCCACTGCGGTCGACAACACGGAGAGGGCCAACAAGATTGCGCGTAGGCTGTTAGACGAAAGGGTCGCGAGTTGTGTTCAAGTCTTGGGTCCCATCAACAGCACATATTGGTGGAGGGGAAGGATCGAACGGGCAAGAGAGTGGATCTGCTTCATCAAAGCTAGAGCAGACGACTATTGGAGGATAGAGGCTTCTATCAAGAAAGTTCACCCTTATGATGTCCCAGAGATTCTGGCATTCCCAGTCTTACGCGGTAATGCCGACTATCTAAAATGGATTAAACGCGAAACTGCCCGCAAGCCGAAGAAATCAGCTAAGGCCTTTCTAGATAGATAACCACGACCGTCAGGAATATTCAGCTTGGCTGGTGCATCCACTCTGTCATCCCTGGCGATGATGCAGTTTTCCATTTTTCAACCTTGAAATCACGTCTGGAGGCAGAACTTGTAGCCCGGCATCAGTCATCTTCCTCTTCCTAACCAGTTTCAGGGCTCTGTCGAAGTTGTAACGAGACCAGTTCTTGCTCTTCCTAGGTGTGAATCGAACAAGACTTCTTGTCGCGTCCAAGGGCTTGATTCGACTGTCAATCCACCCGAAGCAAAGAGCTTCTTCCAGCGCTAGGTTGTAATAGACTCTGTACGAGTCGCCGCCTGCGCTTTTCTTGGGTAGAACGACCCAGATCTCATTCTTCCTGCTATGGTTGACCATCAGCCATCTTCGCCATCTCTTCGCGTCTTTGAAGACGACGCTCTTGATCTTCCCTTTCATCTATATCGGATGAGGGAGCGGGTGATGGGATTTGAACCCAGGTGGATTCACAGCCTCATCATAGCTCGTACTTCCGAGCTCGGCGGCTCCGGAAAGGGTGATAAGAGACTACGGAATCCGCCCGTAAAGTGCTGGCACTCGTCTTTTCGACGAGCTGCGGCCATGGTGAACCTGATGCGTAAGATCTACGTGCTGACGTTTGTGACGATGGACGGAGTTATGCAGGGGCCCGGCGGGCCTGAAGAGGACACGAGCGGCGGGTTCCGTCATGGCGGATGGACCGTCGGATACTTCGACGATTTCCTTGCTAAGGAGATGGGTAAGGAGATGGGACACAAGTTCGACCTCCTGCTCGGCCGCCGAACCTACGACATCTTCGCGTCGTACTGGCCCCACATGAAAGGGCCAGTCGCGGACCCCATCAACAACGCCACCAAATACGTGGCAACGCACCGACCCCTGACCACGGACTGGAAAAAGACTGTCCGCTTGGAGGGGGACGTTGTGGAGGCGATCCGCAAGCTCAAGAAGGAATCGGGTCCCGAAATCCAGGTTCACGGCAGCGGCACGCTGATCCAGACGCTGTTGAAGCACGACCTCGTTGACGAGTTCTGGCTGAAGATCTTCCCCGTCACTATCGGAAGCGGCCGCAAGCTGTTTGCGGACGAGACGCGCTACGCGGGCTTCTCGCTGGTGGAAACCAGCGCCTCGCCGAGCGGCGTGATCATCGCGAAGTACAAGCCGGCCGGTGAAGTCAAGTCGGGCTCATTCGCGCGCCCGACGTGACAACGAATGGTCAGCTGTCAACCTCATGCTCTGTGTCGATCAGCCAAATGAACGCACTTCGAGGTAGTACGATTGCGCGGGCAACAGCGAAGGTCCCCGCGCCCACCGACCTCCAAGGAAAGAGATCGCAAACTCCCCTAGGATAAGATGTATGGTGGGGCGGGTGGGATTTGAACCCACGATCACCTGGGCCCGAGCCAGGTACGCTAACTCCGGCTTGCAGTCCAGAGATCTTAGACCAAGCAGTCCCCACTCACGTGGTCTGGACCACCGCCCCGGGGCGGCGATGAGATCGGTGCACAAATAAACCATTCAACGCGCTCCGAACCTTCGAAGTTTAGAGATGTGCTAGTTCGCTAACTAGCCTTTCGGCTGGAACTTGGGAGATGTTGGAATCGGGTTTGGTCTATCTTGGCTTCTTCTCTCGGGTCTCTTTCACGGGTCCGTTGAAGTATTGGCGGATCAGCTTCTCGAAGAAGATGCTGAAGCCCCCGGTCCTGCCAAAGTACTGTTTGTCTACCTCGGTCCTTACAAGTTCCTCTGCCTCATCAGTCAACGAGATCATTACTTTTCCCATGGTAGCTCTAGACTTCTAGAGATAGCCCCCGTAGCGGTTTTATAGTTATCCCCTGTTCGATGCCGGTTTTATGGGCAAAGATTAAGAGTCGAAACTGGAAGAAGTGGTCTCGCCCTTCTAGGGCCAGTTGAAGACTGCAAGCAGACGACACATGAGAATTGGTCGTCTAGTTCAGTCTACTTCTTGGGCCGATCAAATCGGCCCGACCACATCGAAAATACCATCAGCATAACGATGCGACGGTCCTTTTCCCTAACTCTGTTAACTTCCCAATCGTCGGGGACACATATTGTTGTCCACGCGATTTGTTGTTGCGTAACGTTCCAATGCCCTTCTGCGTGTTTTTCGGGCAATTGACTGGACGGATTAGACTCCAAAAAGCTTGAAAAGCACGGTGGTAAGCCGGGTTGTTCCGTTCCTCCTTGAGCACAATCAGCCCAGACGAGTACTTCGACAGTGTGCATCGTATCGTCTCTCTTCTCGACGGAGAAAATGTAACGATTCTAAGAACTATGAAGCAGCATGGCCCTAGAAATCTGCTCGAGATCGCTCGTAAGGCCAAGCTTCCGTACACCACGGTTTACAACCGGGTGACCAAGCTGGAGAATCAGGGAGTTCTAAAGACGTGGATCTATCCGAATTATTCCAAGATTGGTCTGAGTAGAGCTGTTGTCTTGGCGACGCCCCATCCTGGAAAGGAGGCGCTCGCGAGAGAAGCGCTGAAGGTTCCAGGGTTCTGGCTGAAGGTCGCTCGCTGTCTAGGGGATACTAATGGATATTACTCGCAGCATGCGGTGCCCACATCTAATCGTCAGGATTTCGAGCTGTATCTGGAGCAGCTGTTGGAGCGTGGAGTAGTCAAGTCGTACCGAGTCTTCTGGCTTGGCGATGCAGGATTCCCACTGACAAACTTTGACTATTTCAAACCCAAGGATCGAACCTGGAAGTTCGACTGGAAAGGATGGCTCGACAAGCTGACATCTGTCCGGGCCAAGGCCGAGACCACTAGACACGCGACTCCTCAGCCTGAGCCATTTGACGAGAGAGACCTGATCATCCTCAAGGAGCTAACAAAAGATGCGAGAACGACTCTAGCGGATCTGTCGAAACTTCTTTCGCTTACGTTGCCTGCGACGAAGTATCGGTTCGACAAGCTGGTTGCCCGAGGGTTGGTCCAGGAGTATGTGATAGATCTGCTACCCTTTGCTCCCCAGATATCCAAGCTGTTTGATGTTCGCTTGGATTTCAAGAACGAGAGTTCTATGCGCGCGGTCGAGAACGCAATATCGGAGGTTCCGATCGTGCAGAGCTACTCTCTGATAACCGGTTTGAACTCGATGACTGTGAGAATCTACCTTCCACAGGTCGAAGTCAGCAATCTCTTCGCCTTCCTATCACTGCTAGTGTCGAAGGGAGTCTTAACCAACTACTCCTACTTGATCATCGATCCTATGACTATTCAGTCGCAGACGTTCTCCTACAAACAGTACAAGAATGAGACTGGGTGGGACTATGACAGCCGAGAATACCTGAAGACTGTGGACAGCCTCACACCCAAGTGGACCAAGACAGAGATCGAGCCGAACTATCAGACCCTCCCCCCGCTTTCAATACACATTTAGAAAGCGCAACGGCGCCCATCGTTCGTGCCGGAAAACCGTCTCAGTTTAAAAGCTCCAAGACCACTGATCTAATGGTTCATTTTGCAGCAAGTCGATTCTGGAAAGATGGCACTGGTCGTTGCCGGCTACGAGACGAAATATCCTGATCCATTGGTCATGGACGCGGGCGACAAGCTGAAGATTGTGACGAGGAGGGACGATGAATGGCCGGGATGGGTGTTCTGCGAAAGCCAGAATGGGAAACGGGGCTGGGTCCCGGAGAATGGTGTCGTAATAGACGGTGATGCCGCGGTTGCCCAGCAGAGCTACGTGGCACGCGAAGTGTCCGTGATGGAAGGCGAGATAGTGAGGATAGAGCGAGTGGAGAGCGGCTGGGCCTGGGTTACCAACATGACCAACGAAACAGGCTGGGTCCCACTGAAGAACCTGAAAATCGTCGAATAACCATCTACGATTTTTCCGGCCACCGAAATTCCTCGAAGATCCTATGAGCGTTTCAGCTCTGAGGTTCTTGACGCTGCATCTGCTCCCGTCCGACTGCATGTTCTCAAGCTCCTTGTGTCGAAGGGTCCCCTCCCGTATACTGAAATAATGTACGAGGTGAAGCTCGATCCTGTACGGGACGCCGGCAAGTTCGTCTACCACCTCAAGACGCTAAGGAAGGCCGGTCTGGTTTCGATCGAAAAAGGCACGAAAAAGTACAGCATAACCGAGCTTGGAAAGATTCTAGTCGAGTTCTCTCGGGACCTAGAAGAGTATATCGCCGTAAAACGTGGCCGAATGTTCGTCCGCACTTCCCGAATGACCATAGATGAGTTCGACCGTACAAGAATCGCCCGATCACTCGTCAGCGAAGCTGGAATGCCACAAACCCTCGCAGACGAAGTCGCCGCAGAGGCCGAGGATAGACTTCTCAAGTTCGGGATCGTCTATCTCAGCGCCCCCCTGATTAGAGAACTGGTCAACACAATCCTCATCGAGAGGAAGTTAGAGGAGTATCGCCACAAACTTACACGGCTGGGACTACCCGTCAACGATGTAACAGTGCTACTGCGGGAGGCAGGCCAGAAACACCTCGACGCGAACTGGGTCCAGAAATCCGCAGGAGAGAAAGTCACCGAGGAGTATGTCCTCCTCAACAGCCTTCCTCGCGCCACAGTCGATGCGCATCTCTCAGGTCAGATGCACCTCGAGGATGCAGCGTCGTGGATTCTGAAGCCTAGCATTTTCTTTCACGAGAACAGCCTCTTCTTTCGTAATGGGACCCCAGCGACCAGTCCTCCCTCATCTCTCGAAGATGCTCTAGAGTCCGTCCTGAAGATCGTACGAACCGCAGAACGAGAAGTCTCCAATGAACAGGTCTTCGATCACTTCAACATCAGCCTCGCACCCTTCATCAGAGGACTCCCACGTCAACGCGTCCAAGACGCGATCAGACGGCTCATGTACCACCTCAACTGGGACGGGTTCTCCAACACAATCCCGGCCCAAGTAACAATAGGGCTAGACCATCTAATCCCGAGTCACCTGCAGAATCGAGAAGCAGTAGGTCCAAACGGAAAAGGCGGAGGAATCTACTCCGACTTTTCACGAGAAGCCGAAGAGATATTCACAACAATAATCGACGCAAGTCTAGAAATCGGCCGTCAACAGCCCATCCTCAATCCATCCATCATCGTAAGGACCCCTAACGGGAAGATAGAGACCACGGACGAGCTTCTCGACCTGGCCTTCGAGAGTTCCGCCAAATACTCGGTTCCCAACTTCTTGATACAACCCTCAGAACAGACCTTTTCGATATCGTCTGAGGGACCAATTCTTCTGGAAGATAGAGACGCGGCGAAAGGGGCAGGCGCTGTTGTCGGAACCGTGCAGCTTAACGTGCCCCGAGCTGCCTACGAGGCGTCGGGAAAGGATGAGCGGTTCCTCCAGGCGGTCCAGTCCGGAACTCTCGAAGCAGTAAAGGCTCTGCAACTGAGACAACAAGCTATCAACGAGAGAGTGTCCGAAGGAGTCTTGCCACTCCTGGCCTGGCAGGCAGATGGAGGAGCCTATTACGATTCGAGAAGAACTCAGGGAGAGATAGCGCTTCTGGGACTCGCAGAGGCAGTCAAGTATCATACTCAGAGCGAGATCTGGGAGAAATCGAACATCGCGTTTTCCCGGAAGATCATAGAGGCGGCGAGGCGAGCGGTAGCAGAGGCCGACGCCCGCGAGATCAGAGTAAGAGTAGGCATTCACTCTTCACCCCAAGCATCAGCCCGGCTTGCCTCTATAGACGCCGAGAAGTTTGGATTCTCGACCGTTGTCTATCAAGGGTCGAAAAGGTATCCGTACTACAATGACGTGCCCGGGATCCCGCTTACCCAGAAAGTTCCCATGACAACCCGGGCAGCGGTTGAGGGAGAGTTGCAGAGAGTCTTCGACGGAGGCTCGTTACTCCCATTGATGGGAGGAGCAAGAGTAGACAAGTCGGCGTTGCTCAAGGCTTCAAGACAGCTGGAAGAGGCCGGCGTCCGCTACTTCACGTTCACGTCATTCTACTCCCGCTGCAGACGATGCTACAATACGAGCAAAGGGGTCCAGGCGAGATGCGATAAATGCGGATCCGAACATTTGACAATTCTCTCGAAGCTCGGGGGAAGGATGCTACCCTTAGACATGCTATCGGAAGCACGGAAGAGAGACCTGGATCACATCATTCCCTACGATTTCTCATAGCTCTCAAACCCCAACCAATGTATAATATCTGAACTCGAGTCCCGATCTTCCCAACTGGAAGGGTCAACGTCTGACTCTCGCCCAAACCATAACTCTGAACAATCTTGAGCTGACGCGGTTCTTCATCGCGCTCGTTCTCCTTCTATTCTCAGCCTACATCTGCTCCCTTCTCTTCGACAAGATCAAGCTCCCACGCGTCATCGGCGAGATCTTCGGAGGACTCATGTTGGGTCCAACCGTCTTCGGCTATGTCTTTCCCGACAGCGAGAACTGGATCTTCTCCGCTTACCCCTCCGAAGGCCAACTCCTCTCCCTAGTGTCATGGTTCGGACTCATCCTCTTGATGTTCGTCTCCGGAGTAGAGATCCACGGAACATTCAGCCGTGAAGACAAGCGTACCGCAGTCGCGTTTCTACTCGGAGCTACGATTCTTCCGTTCCTAATCGGACTCGCCGTCTCAAGAGTATACGATTTCAGCGCCTACGCCGGACCCAACAGCAACCCATTCTCACTGCCAATAATCATTGGCATCGCCGTCGCTGTCACATCGATACCGGTCATATCGAAAATCTTCCTCGACCTCAAGATAATGGACAGCCATGGAGTCGCGGGCGCATCGGCACCTTCCACATCGTTGATAACCCTCACGATCGCTCTAACGGTCGCTTTCCTAATCTCGGGCTTACTTGTTCTACCCCGCATCCTCCGCTGGCTCAGCAAATCAAAGGCACGATTCTTGATGGAAACGTCTCATTCCAGATTCGCCCTCTTCCTCTGCTTCCTGTTCGTCGCAGCAGCCGCACTGCTCAACATCAACATAGTCTTCGGCGCCTTCCTGGCCGGCATAGCAATCGGCACCGTCCCACAAGACACGTTCGCCAAGGCTACCGGAAGCATCAAGAAAATCTCCCTCGCACTCTTCACCCCAGCATACTTCGCAATAGTAGGCCTTCAACTCGACCTCATCCACCAGTTCGACATTGTCATCTTTCTCGGATTCCTCCTCCTCTCATCCGGCCTAAAAATTGCCGGCGCACTGGGAGTTGGCAAGCTCATCAGAAAAAGCTGGCTATCCAGTGTCAATCTTGCCATTGGCTTAAACGCAAGAGGAGGACCGGGAATAGTCCTCGCTACAGTCGCCTTTGGGGCCGGGCTGATCTCGGAGCCGTTCTTCGTTGCTCTTGTCCTGATAGCAATAGTAACGTCGCTGATTACAGGATACTGGCTGAGATTCACACAAAGTAGGGGCTGGCCTCTTCTTCAAGAGGACGGAGTTCCCAACAAAGGCTGATCTGAAACGATAAGTTTGTTCTTGTAGAGTAGCTTCAGAGGGCCCCTAGAACAAGTCCCAAGAGTCCCATTCTAAGAATGACCCCGTTCCCGACTTGCTGAAAGTACTTCGCGTGCGTCGTAGAGTCGACACCCGGGTCCACTTCGTCAACCCGCGGGAGCGGGTGCATGACAATCGAACTCTTCTTGGTCTTGTTCAGATCCTCAGCCACGAGTCGATATGAGCCCTTGACTTTCTCGTACTCTTGCAGATCCGCGAAACGCTCCTTCTGGACCCGCGTCATATAGATCACATCCAGCTCTCGCAAGTGCTCTTTGAGAGAGGGCGTCTCGGTAACCTCGATCTTCTTCGAGACTTCTTCGGCCACTTCCTTCCGCATCTGGAGAATATCCGGCGATATCAGTACGAGTCTGACCTTGTACAGTGACAAGGCGTAAGCCAAGGAGTGCACCGTTCTCCCATATCTCAGGTCTCCAATCAGACCGACGGTCAGTCCATCTATGGTCCCCAACTCCTTCCTCATCGTGTAGAGGTCCAAAAGCGCTTGTGTCGGGTGCTCCTCTGCTCCCGAGCCAGCGTTGATGACCGGGACAGAGGCGAACTCCGCGGCCATACGAGCAGCCCCCTCCAAGGGATGCCTGATTACCAGCACATCAGCATACTTCTCTGTCACTCTGACGGTGTCGGCCAGATTCTCTCCCTTCTCGACGGACGTTCCTTTGGTCTCTGCGAATCCGAGAGCTGTCCCACCCAGCCTTGTCATGGCAGACTCGAAGCTCAGCCGGGTCCGAGTGCTCGCCTCGAAGAACAGCGTGGCCATTATTCTTCCATGAAGCATATCGGACCCCTTCTTCCCCAATGGCTCCATGACCTCGGCCATGTCCAACACGTGATCGATCTCCTTTCGAGAAAGGTCGCGGATTGATACAATGTCACGCCCAGCGAACGAGGGGCTACCAGACATGGCTTCTAGCGACCAGTCTCTGGGAAAAAGCGTTCTATAACACTGTTTGCGAAACAGGACCGGGCACCATGCGACTCGTCGCCGCCACGTCAGACCTGTTCCTCCGATCACGGATAGCGGAGCTCGCAAAACAAACCGGTGCGGACCCTTACTTCGGAACACATCCTGACGAGCTGAGACGATTGGTTGCAGAGAACCGGCCCGAACTGGTCATTCTAGACCTATCCTCGACGGACTATGATCCATTCTCCGTCGCGCGAGAGCTGAAGACGAAATTCAACATTCGACTCTTCGGCCTGTTTCCCCATGTGAAGGCTGACCTGAAGAAGCGAGCTGATCAGATAGGGTTCGAATACGTGGTGCCGAACTCGAACTTCCTTTCAAGCTTAAGACGGGTCCTGCTCGAAAGG
>VBBG01000025.1 GCA_005882905.1 Candidatus Bathyarchaeota archaeon
ACGGTTCCCATCATGAGCATTAGAGTCGTCTTGCCTGCGCCGTTCGGACCTAACAGTCCCAGAATCTCCTTGTCTCGAATGTCGAGGGAGAAGTCTTTGACAGCGTCTAGCGTGCCGAACCTCTTGCCAGCCTTGTTGAAAGTGATCAAATCCGTGCCTCACGCTGGGACGAATACTGGTTCACAGTCTGAGAGATCGCCTGAACCTAGTGCTTCATCAATTGCCGGGAAAGGCTGAGATAAAAACCCGATTAGTTACGACAGAAGTATGGCGCTGTTCCGGTCTCTTGCTACGGGCTAATGACATCATAGTACAAACGCCGATTCGTCTTTCCCTTATTCTCAAGTTTCAACAGTCGGATCTTCCCTATCTCTTTGAGGTGGGCTACGTGTAATCCACCATCGGCTTGCTTGTCTATCCCAGAGATCTCAACGATACGAAGCTTATCGTCTGCCGGCGGAGCAGCCTCGGCAAGCTTGACCATTTCAGGAAGCTTCAACGCTTCATAACGATCGAGGAAGTAGGTCTTTACTGGAGCATCGTTACTGATCAGCCTGTTTCCGTCCTCTACGAAAGTCTCAATCTGTGAACGATCGAAGGATTCCAGGTCGAAGTCCATCCGGGATCTATCCACATCAATCTGGTTCCCAGTTATTCGGCAGTTGGCTCGAGAATAGAAGAGAGCGCTCAGCAGGTGCCCGGCGGTATGCATTCTCATCAACCGATGTCTCCGATCCCAGTCCACCTTCCCAGTCACTGTTTGTCCCCGATCGAATCCGGGTGGGGATTCCAGAGCGTGGAGTATTCTATCCCCGTCCTTGGTCGTTTCGATGACTTTGAGGCCTTCCAGAACCCCCGTATCGAATGATACTCCGCCGCCTCTAGGATAGAATAGTGTCTGGTCCAGCTCGACCTTGGTCCCGTCCACTACGACCACGTTTCCCGTGAAATCCAGCGAGTAGGGTTGTTCCCAGTATAGCTTTCTTGTCAATTTGCCTCACTTGGGTTGGACGGGTAATTTGTTTCAGGGTACTTCACAAGAGCTACTCAGTGAGTCGGGGTCTTTGCCAGCAGAGGACTGCCAGTCTTCTTCGAGTCCTCATAGACTCTCTGAGCTTCTCTCACGCTCGCACCATTATGGACTATCTCGCGGACGGCCTGAATCATCGCAACTGGATGCTCCGACTGCCAAATGTTCCTCCCCATGTCGACTCCGACCGCTCCTTCGCTGATGGCTTCATGGGCGAGTTCGAATGCGTCCAGCTCGGTCTCCAACTTCGGTCCTCCCGCCACAACGAGCGGGACCGGACAGCCTTTGACGACCTTCGCAAAGTCTTCACAGTAATACGTCTTGACGAAGTGAGCGCCTATCTCCGCGGCAATGCGACAAGCGAGTCCCAGATATCTCGCGTCCCTCTTCTCCAGCTCTTTTCCGACAGCCGTGACTGCCAGTACCGGGACACCGTAATCCTCCCCCAGATTGACTAGCTTGCCTAGATTCTTGAGAGTCTGATGCTCATGCGGTGTCCCTACAAAGATCGATAATGCAACAGCTGCAACGTTAAGACGGACTGCTTCCCGAAACGATGTGGTGATAGTCTCGTTCGTTAGCGACTCTCCAACTATGCTAGCACCGCCGGAGACTCTCAACACGATCGGGACTTGACTTTTCGGATTAACAGATGTCCGGAGAACCCCTCGAGTGCACATAATGGCGTCCGAGTAAGGCAATAATGGTTCGATAGTTTTACGCGGCTCTTCCAGCTTATGCGTGGGACCCATGAAATATCCATGGTCAACGGCTAGCATGACCGTTCGTCCGGTTTCAGGCTTGATTATCCGTGATAGTCGATTCTGCAAGCCCCAATCCAACTTGTGAACCTGGGACTCAGGCGCCTAATGTCAGAATATTATTGTTTCTACACGATCCTCTCGTCGTCTCATCAGATCCGGCGTCGACAAGTTACAACAGTCCTATATTGTCTGCCGATCGACTTCCCGACAATCTCAAGATAACGGCGATCGGGAGACTCGGGATGATTAGGCAGGGTTGGCCCTATTTCGACGGATGGCCGTTTCCCGAACGATGGGTCCAACTTGACGGGTTGGGAATACACTATGTCGACGAGGGCTACGGCGGCCGCCCGGTCGTAATGATTCACGGTAACCCTGCATGGTCTTACATGTGGAGGAAGCTTATTCCTTCCGTCTCATCGTCCCACAGAGCTCTAGCGCTGGACCTTATGGGATTTGGCAAGTCTGACAAGCCGAATCCAACACTGCACGATTTTCCCCACCATGCGCGAATCGTATCCGATTTTATCCAGTCACTAGGTCTGAGAAACATTGTTCTAATCCTACATGACTGGGGAGCACCATTTGCCCTGCAGTACGTCGTCCGAAACCCTCAGAATGTAGCAGGGCTGATCATAATGAACACATTTCTTACAACCGACTTTCGAGTACCGCCGAACGTTGCCTCCAAGATAACTCCATCAATAATCAAGGATTCTGCTGTACACCCAGAGAATGTCAGTGAGGAAACAATGAAGGCGTACTGGGCACCCTTCCCAGACGACGAGTCGAAGCGAGTCTACCAGTCCTTTGCACAAATGTTCCCGGATTCGCCGTTCCATCCAAGCTTCAGGCCGATGAAAGAGATCGAACAGGGAGTCACACACCTATCGATTCCGACACTCGTACTATGGGGCACGGGCAAAGCGGGAGCCGCGTACGCTGAAAGAATATCCAAGATGATTCCAGGCTCAACACTTTCCAGTCTCAACGCGGGACACTTCGTCCCCGAAGACGACCCGGACGATGTCGAGGAGCTTGTGCTTGAATTTTTGAAGAATCACAAGCTATAGCATTTCTACAAAAGGACCCTCGTCCCGTGTCGAGAGAATGAATTAAAAGCCCCTTTGGAGCGATAGTGGGCTCTACAAGGGCTTTCGATGAAAGCAGATCCTCTTCCAATTGAAGGAATTGACTATGTGGAAGTATATGTTGGAAACGCCAAACAGGCGAGCTACTTCTACCAGAAAGGCTTCGGATTCGCACCCGTCGCCTATAGCGGACCCGAGACCGGAGTCAAGGACAAGACCTCCTATCTCATGCAGCAAGGCGACATGCGCCTCCTCCTAACATCCGCCCTTGTCCCAGACCATCCGATAGCCAGGTTCGTCCTGACCCACGGAGACGGAGTCGCGGACATTGCTCTTCGAGTGAAAGATGTCGAGTGGACCTACAAGGAGGCTGTGAAGCGAGGCGCCAAAGGAATAAGGGATCCAACAGTCCTGAAAGACAACTCTGGATATCTGAAAGGCTGCGCGATCTCCGCCTATGGAGACACCGTACACACCTTCATCGAACGCGATCAGTACAGAGGAGTCTTCGCCCCCGGCTTCATTCCCATCAAAGGAAAGGCGGACCCAGTAGGTCTCCAGAAAGTAGACCACGTCGTTGCAAACGTCGAAGAGGGGAAGATGGAGTACTGGGTCGAGTTTTATGGCAAAGTGTTCGGCTTCAGCCAGCTCATCAGCTTCGACGATAAGGACATCAGCACCGAATACTCCGCGCTGAGGTCAAAGGTCGTCCATAATCCGAGCAGTACAGTCAAATTCCCCATCAACGAGCCTGCTCCCGGCAGGAGAAAGTCGCAGATTCAGGAATATCTGGACTATTTCAAAGGGGCGGGCGTTCAACACCTTGCAATTGCGACCGACGACCTCGTATCGACAGTCTCCCACCTTCAGCAGAGAGGGATAGAATTCTTGAACACGCCCGACAGCTACTATGACGGGCTTACAAAACGCGTCAGCGGAATGTCAGAAAAGATTGAAGACTTGAAGAAGCTCCGCATCCTTGTCGACAGAGACGAGAAGGGCTACATGTTGCAAATATTCACAAAACCCCTCCAGGACAGGCCGACACTCTTCTTCGAACTCATTCAACGAAAAGGAAGCGAATCCTTCGGAAAGGGGAACTTCAAGGCCCTATTCGAGTCGATAGAACAAGAACAAGCTAAGCGCGGCAACCTCTAACAACGCATGAAGCTGGTCACGTACAGCGAACCAGGAAAACAGACCAAGACCCGACCAGGACTGCTCTGGGGCAACTGGATCCTAGATCTTCAAGACATTCCAAGCCTAAGCAGCCGGCTCGAAGTCAAGATCTCAAAACGCATAACAAAACTCTCTGAGTTGTCATCCACTCTCGACCTAGTCGCGAGTGGAACGAAAGCCATGGAGGACCTTCAGAAATTGTCCTGGCGGATCTTCAACCGCCTGGGCCCGGAGAAGACACCTAGAACAGTCAAGAATCTGGCCGAGGTGAGCATCCGCCCCCCAATTCCACGCCCTCCTGTCCTGAGAGACTTCTACAGCTTCGAAGACCACGTAAAAGCGGCTAGAGCGAGGAGGGGTCTTCAAATCCCATCGGAATGGTATGATTTTCCAGCCTTCTACTATTCCAACCCCGGTCGAGTGTACGGGCCGGGCGACGATGTGCCATGTCCCTCCTACACCAATGCGCTCGACTATGAGTTAGAAATAGCCTGCATACTAGGGAAGTCGGGGATAGATGTTCCCGAAGCAGAGGCTGAATCCTTCATTGCAGGATATACGATAATGAACGATTGGAGCGCCCGCGACATTCAAGAGAAGGAGATGAAGATAGGCCTTGGTCCCGCAAAAGCGAAGGACTTCGCAACCTCGCTCGGACCCTGGATAGTAACCCCCGACGAGTTGCAGGACAAGAAAGCGGGTTCTGGAAGATTCGACCTATCAATGAAGGCCCGCGTCAACGGAAAACAACTATCAAATGGTAACATGAAGAGCATCCACTGGACATTTCCACAGATGATTGCTAGAGCGTCACAGTCTGTTGAAGTTCATCCTGGAGAGGTCTTCGGTTCAGGGACTGTTGGAACCGGTTCCCTATTGGAGCTTGGACAGGACGTCCATCGATGGCTCAGTCCCGGCGACGAGGTAGAACTGGAGATAGAACGGCTCGGCGTGTTAAGAAACAGAATTATACAGTCCACGAAATCGTAGGGGTCGAACCAGGTTGCCAAGCTATCTGCGCGTCGGAGAACTTCCTCCGAAGCGGCATACGCAGTTCAGGAAGCCGGATGGATCGCTGTACCATGAGGAAATTTTCGGGACAGAGGCCTTCTCTGGAGTCTACTCCACACTCTATCACGAGCACGCTCCCACAGGCGTCGCCCAGATCAAGAAGCTGAGGGACCTGAACGTGTCCGAATGGAGACCCGACACCCATCGGCACCACCACATCCGCACGAAGAATCTTGAATCAGCCGACAATGTGGTTGAAGGACGTCAGCCTCTCTTCTACAACAACGACGCATTCATCTCTTCAGTCCGTCCCAATGGCTCGATGGATTCATTCTTTAGAAACGCGCAAGGGGACGAGCTCTATTTCGTCCACGAAGGCAAGGGGACGCTGGAGTCAGTGTTCGGTCTCCTTCCCTTCCACGAAGGAGACTTCATCATCGTCCCTCGAGGAACAACCTATCGAATGACCCTCGACTCGAAACAGAGCAGGTTCCTCATAGTCGAGTCGGCCGGTCCCATCGAGGTACCACGACGCTATCGGAACGACTACGGACAGCTCGTCGAGCTCGCTCCATATTCCGACCGCGATTTTCGCCACCCAGAGAAACTGGTGTCTCACAGCGAGACGGGCGAGCATGAGGTTCTCATGAAGGTCGAGAACGCTCTCATGTCATACATCTTCAACTTCCATCCTCTAGATGTTGTTGGCTGGGACGGCTACCTGTACCCTTGGATCTTCAACATCAACGACTTCGAACCCCTCACAGGCAGAGTCCACCAGCCTCCCCCTATCCATCAGACGTTCGAGGCTCCAGGCTTCGACGTGCTCTCATTCGTCCCGCGAAAACTCGACTATCACCCCCTAGCCATACCAGTACCCTACAATCACAGCAACATCGACAGCGACGAGATACTATACTACGTCAGCGGCGACTTTGGCAGCCGCAGAGGAATAGAAATAGGCTCTTACACTCTACACAGGAGAGGAGTCCACCATGGACCCCAACCCGGCGCGATAGAAGCGAGCCTCGGAAAAGACTCGACCAATGAACTCGCGATAATGGTTGAAACCAAACGACCGCTAAGAGTCACAAATAACGCAGAGAGATTGGACGATCCCAACTACCCCTTCAGCTGGATGCCTCAAATCAAGAATTAGACAGTCGCAACCTCCTCTGTTCGCGAAGTTGTCGCCGGAACAAGTCGATATCGCACCTGGCGAGTACACCTACCTGCCCATCGAGCGGGTGCACTTCGGACAGGGAGTCATAGACAAGCTCGGCTCCGAGCTTGACAGAATAGGATCGCAAAGACCTTTCGTGATAACGGGACATACAATAGCGAACAAGACTGACTTAGTCGTCCGATTGGAACAAGTTGCCAGACGAAAGCTGGCGGGTGTCTTTTCCGAAATAAGACAGCACGCTCCAGAGAGCGGGATAAAGCTAGCAGCAAAAGCCGCAAGAGAAGCGAGGGCCGACTCGTTGGTTAGCCTGGGAGGAGGTAGCCCGATCGACGCGACCAAGATTGTTGTCAAGGAAATCTCGGAAAACTTCCGTCACAGCTCCCTGCCCCATCTTGCCATCCCCACAACTCTCTCGGCCGCAGAGTTCTCGCATGCTGCTGGAATGACTGATGAGAAGCTGAAGAGAAAGACCGGGTTTCGAGACGTCCGAATGGTTCCTGGACTCATATTTCTAGACCCGGAGTTGACAGTCCCGACGCCAAGTTGGCTCTGGGCATCGACGGGGATCAGGAGCCTCGATCACGCAGTAGAAGCTGTATGCTCTCCGAGGCATCAGCCCTACGTTGATGTTCTCGCTCTCGAAGCCATTCGACTTCTCTTCCAGAACCTCAAAAGATCACTCCAAGAACCCATAGACCTCAGATTCAGGCTGGCCTGCCAGATTGCCGCATGGCTGTCCGACGCCGGAGCGTTGAGCGTTGGAACAGGCATAAGCCACGCCATTGGTAGAGTAATTGGCGCGACTTGGAACATACCCCACGGCATCACCTCATGTCTGACGCTTGCGGAAGTGATGCGTATGGAAGCAAAAAGATACCCGAAGCGACTGGTAGCCATCGCGAGAGCAGAGGGAAAGCCGACGGAAGGGCGACCGGAAGATGTGGCTATGTCTGCAGCAGAGGGGGTCGCAGAGCTTGTTCGAGAGCTTGACCTCTCTAAAAGGTTGAGAGACTATGGAATCGAAAAGTCCGACTTTTCGACGATCGCGCGGGACGCTGGCAGCCCTGAACAGTCCGCTGATATCATTGGGATTCTAGAAAAGATTTGGTAGCAAGTGACCTCGAAGCTTTTATTGAGAACGTTTGAACTTGAGAAATGCTCCTATCAAGAACAGTCTGAGATCTTCGTTGCATGACAAAGCTTACCGAGCGTCTCTTTTACCGGATCGCAAAGCGTTGGATTGCAGGGTACACAATTGAGGACGCTGTAAATGCAGCACATGATGCGAACAACAGAAAGGTAACGGCAATACTCAACCGCCTCGGAGAACACACTCCAGATAGGAAACTCATCCAGGAATACTCCGAGGAATATCTAAAACTCCTAGACGTCATCCAGAGTGAGAAGATTCAGGGTACCATATCGGTCAAACCCTCACAGATAGGATTAGCACTAGAGGCGCCACTGTTCAAGAGCCTACTCTCCAAAATACTGGAGAAGGCCGAAGGCGAGAGACGGTTTGTCTGGATCGATATGGAAAACTCTCCATACACAGAGGCCACAGTTGCGGCCTACCGGGAGCTTCTGGATTCACACAAGACCTTGGGTATGTGCCTGCAGGCGAACATGAAGCGCACCGAGAGCGACCTCAAGGATCTTCTACCGCGAGGGGGCAAGATACGGCTGGTGAAAGGAGCATACCCGGAAACCGGGGAGGTCGCCTACAAGCGTCGAAGCGACGTCAACGCGAATTACGAGCGCTCGATGAATCTCCTATTCGAACAAGGCGAATTCTTTGCAATCGCCACTCATGACGGGAAAATGATTGCCGAGGCAAAGAATCTGAGTCATGACCACAAGTCAGATTTCGAGTTTCAAATGCTGAAGGGAATAAGGGACGATCTAAAATCAGGTCTGATCGCAGACGGTTTCAAAGTAAGCGAGTACATTCCATACGGACCGGAGTGGTACAATTACAGCAAGAGGAGAATGAGGGAGAGAAAGCGGAACATCCTCCTTCTATTGAGATCTATCACCGGATAATCCGCTCCTGGATGCGTTGGGATAGAGCTTATCTAAGCTACAATTCGAAAGTTTCACCATAAACAGGTAAGGCAAGATAATGCCCTCGGAGAACGCGAAGCCAGTTGGACCAGCCAAGTAAGAGATTCCTTTCGGACGTGGGTGTAGTCTTGTTCATATTGTTAGTCAGCATCGCACTCTACTGGGCCTACCCATTCCCAGGAGTTCTCTTAGCAGGGGGTTTGGCCATCACAGTTTGGGTAGTCGCTGACATAGTACTATTTCGAAAGAGTTAGTCTCCTGGGGGATGGTTCCTGTCCGGCCGAGAAGGCCAGGGATTCTCAGTCGACTCCGGTAGAAAAGGCGAGGCTGTCATTCGTCACCTTAGATCTTGAATAATTGTATTCGTCCCGAATTCAGAATAGAATCGAGGTTCTGCCGAAGTTTCGTAAAGTCTATGGGAATGCGACTCGATCCCATGGGCATTCTCGTTGTAGCCCGTTTAAGCACGGATAGGCAGATGTCAGGCTCGCCTTTCTGAAAGTGCACAAATGCTGCGGCGATGAGAATCAGGCTGTGCAACGCTTCTTTCTCTGATCCTTCTGAGACGCGCCATATGCTCTCTAGTACTTCGTGGGATTCCCAGAATCTTTCCTCGTTGAAGAGGTTGATGCCCTCGCTTAGTGCCTCCGCTTCGCCAATCGCGACTGGGGGAGTGTCTAAGATTTTCGTCGACAAAATCTTACGTCCGTGTTCTTCAAGGAGTCTAATTCTCTCTTGGAGCTCGGCTTCGTCTCGCGCGAACAGGTTGAACTCCAAGGCTTGGGTGCTTATTCGGAAGTGGCTAGCGCTCTCTTTGGATCCCAGAATCTTCCGAATCTGTTCCGAGACGGCCTGAGCGTCTTCGGGGGAGTAACTTTCCCTATTTGCAAGTCTGAGGAGGTATCTTGTCGAGTAGAATTCCCTCTTGTGGATTCTAGGCGAATCCTTCGTCTCTGAGGATTCGGATTCTTAGAAGTTCTTCTCCCGTAAGAGATGGGATCTCTGAGGCCTGAAGATCCTCTTCTGTCTGCTGACGGGTCTTCGCACCGGGTATGACCGTCGATACCTCGCTATGGTCGAGAACGAATCGTATTGACGCCTGGGCCAATGTCCGCGATTTCGACTCGAGGAATCTCAGTTTTTGCGCTGCTTTTACGAGGGAGTGAAAATAGTCTCGAGGGAAGTTGAACCGGATATCGCCGGGCGGAAAGCTCGAGTCGTCCGAAATTTTCCCGGCGAGGAAACCATTGGCGAGTGGTTCTCGGGCGATGATTGCTACGTTGTTCTGCCGGGCTGCCTCGAATAGTCTGTTCTTGGCCTCCTGACGCAGCATATTGAATACTACCTGGATGGTTGCTGGTCGTCCGTTTTTCATCGCTAAAAGCCCCTCATCTGGATCGTGTATCGATATCCCGTAGCATTGTATCTTTCCAGCGTCGACCAGCTTCTCAAGGCCCTCGAAAATCTTTCCGCTCCTCAATAGCTGGATGGGAGGATTGTGGAGCTGGTAGAGGTCGACACGGTCAGTTCGGAGTCTCTCGCAGCTCTTTGTAAGGGCGAACGAGAGATAGTCCGAGTTGAAGTTCATTCTTGGAGGATCGTGATAAAAGTCGGCCCCAACTTTGGTTGCGATGACGACATCGTCCCTGCGTCCTTTGAGGGCTTGGCCCAGAAGCTCTTCACTGTGCCCGTGCCCATATGCGTCTGCGGTATCGAAGAAGTTGCACCCAAGCTCCATGGCCCTCGTGACAGCTTCAAGGGATGTCGTGTCATCGGTGGGTCCGTAGCTGTTTCCAAACGCGTTGCCTCCGATCGCCCATGCTCCGAATCCAACCTCGCTCACCTTGAGCCCTGTTTTGCCGAGGGTCCGATATCTCATTCGGGGGACCCTAATTGATCGAAACATGTCACAAATAACAACCTCGGTGCAGCCGGGGTCTTGGAATAATCTTCGTTTTGAACCCTGAAGAAGAGCGATTCTAGAGTTCTAGAATAGTCCAACTTGGAGTGCCAGGATGACCGCTGTTATGTTCATGTACATAACAGCGAGGCTGACGAGCGCAGTCTGTTCAATCCGGAGACCCTTGGCTGTTGAAATCGCGCGGGAAAGAAGGCAGATCACCCAGATCTGTACAACCAATTGGATGAGAATCGTCATGGCCGTCGCGGACTGTATAATACCGGAAATGGGTTGAACAAAGAGAATTAGGCCCGGTACAAGCAAGAGCGGCAACATTGACAGAGCCGAGCTGCCAATGAGGATCTGCTCCCCTCCTCTCTTGTGGAAGAAGACATAGCACAGAAGATCCGATACTCCGAATGTGATGAACCAGCCGAGTGGAAACATGAGAAGAAACCACACCTGTCCGATTCCTGGCGTCGGCTTGAGATAGAACAGCAGTATTGGCTCGAGGTTTGTCTGGAATGATATGTAGCCGCCGAGCGCCAGCACGGTGAGGGCGAACGGGAAGCTTCTCCCCGGAGCCTGGCTCAGATAGTTAAAGAATGCTCTGCCGAAAAGAAGCTCGCGGAAGATAAATCCAAAACGTGATTCGTGTACGGGATTCTCGGCGGAATTGCTAATTCCCGACTGGTCCCTGACGCTTAGAGCATCAATGATCGTTCGTCCCTGGTCTGTGAGACTGTACATCTTGTCAGCTCCTAGCGTCACGAGCCCTTCCAGAGTGTCGAGGTGATTATGAAGCGCGCCGACACTTATTCTGAGAGAGTCGTGCAGCTCTTTAAAACCCGCCCTCCCATTCTCTCTCAATATCTGGATTATCCGTCGGGTGTATGGGTTCGCTAGTGCATTGTATACTCTCGTTAGATTCTCATCGGACTTGCGCTGCATCTATGACAGTGCCCCCCGGGAAGGCCGGGGTCAATCTCTCCATAGGTACCTGCTGGTATATCCATGATGGAACCCAGCACAAGAAGCCAGGGTTTTTCTCGACCGCAGTCGAGAATAAGGCTCGTTTCATGGGACGTGACATGTTTTGCCGATTCTATGTTGCGGCACAGTGGTGTGGATTCACACTCCCCATTGGTTCTGGTTACAGTGGATTGATAGTTTCGACAGGGAGGGGTTTGTAGGGATGACCTTGGCAGCTAATGTAGAGCCAAAGCCAACAGCAGCCTTCGCGCTATCACTGCTCGCAGGGATATTCACCCTCGTCGGCGCCTTCATAGCCAGTACCATCACATCGCTCCTCGTACCAGGCTTCCCGAGCGACTTGCTCCTGATCTGGGGCAGCATCGCAGGGATACTCGTACTGGTAGGATCTTGGTTGCTGTACAACAACGCGGCCCAGAGAAAACTAGGCAGCACACTAGTGCTCGTCTTCTCCATACTGTCGATGAACTTCATCGGCCTCATCCTAGGCCTCATCGGAGGATTCCTAGGATTCACCTACAAGAGCACAACCACCACGACTTCCAGCTCGAGCCGCGGGTATACCCCGCCCTGATAACCCAGGGCGGTCCCCTTTCTTTGACGCAAAAGACACGAGCATTCAAGCGCATTCGTTAACGCTTAAATCGTGAAAAGGACCATTTTCCCAGTCATCCGTCCTTGACTACCACAGTCAGCCTCTCGGTCTTGGATGAGTTCGGAGGCAGCAAGCTTCTCACGCCGGACAAGCTTCGATACGTCCAGGCCGGCCCCCTACCAAGCAAGCCCGTTGACCTAGCCTTCAGGGAGGCGATGGCCTCCCCGGTCGGAGCCAAGCCCTTCGAGAGAGAGAACGGCTGGAGCCCGGCTGTAATCCTCAGCGATTCGACCAGAAAACAGTCTCCCTTCATCAGACACCTGATCAACCTCATCGAGCCCAAGACTGATGATATCAAGATCATCTTCGCCTGCGGCACCCACGTTCCCGCAGACATGTCGTTCATCCGAAACATTCTAGGCGATGAAATCTACAGGAAATACGAGAAGGGCATCAGGGTGAGTTCGACTCAGAATCCGTCAAGCAAGTACGAGTGGATCGGCGTCACCGGCCGAGGAACTCCTGTAGAGCTGAACAAGGAACTGTTCGACCGTGATCTCCTCATCTCGTCGCTGAACGTCCAGCCCCACTACTTCGCAGGCTACGAGGGCGGCGCCAAAGCGCTCCTCCCCGGCTGCTCGGGCCTAAAGACGATCACCATAAACCACGGAAACGTGATCGGAAACCCCGGCTGTCGCGAACTCATGATCAAAGGAAACCTGCTACGCGAGGACATGAACGAAGTCCCAGGCATCCTCAAGGATTTCATGAAGATCGAGCACAGGATTCTAGACTTCGTCTATAACCAGAACGGCACCTTGGTCAAGGCGGCCTACGGAGACCCGAATCTCGCCCACCAACAACTTGCGGAAAACTTTTCCCGTCGAGCCCACACCGTCCAGTCGCGCCCCTCACCCCTGGTCCTGACGAGAGCCGACGGGCCCATGGGCCAGAACCTGTACCAGGCCTTCAAGGCCTCCGCCTTCGCAACTGGCCTTGTCCCTCAAGGAAGCCAGCCCAAGCCCGCAATAGTCCTCCTCGCCTCACTCGAGAACGGCATTGGGAGTGAGGCTTTCAGAAGAGAGATGGAGACCTATGGCAAGATGGAGCCCTCGGCGGTCGTGGAGGATCTGAAGAAGAGAGCGAAGGCAGGAAAAGTCACAGAGGCGTCGCAGAAGCCGAACCGGTTCGCCCTGGATGATCCAAAAGCCGACTTCCTCGTAGTCTCCCCCAAGGCACCCTCCGCTGTGGAAGAGTTCCTTGGCAAGACCCGGATCAGATTCTACAGAACAATAGACGATGCGTTAAGGTCGCTCGATTCGAAACTGTACGACCGGGACGTGGCCATTGTTCCCTACGGCTCTGCCACGGTCCCACTCTCGTCTTGAAGGATACCGCCTACGGAGAAATATTTGACGATCCTATCGGAGCCGCGCGATGCTCTACACTAAACAGGGATCCAGTTTCGTCCTCCGCCTAGAACAGGGGGAGGACATATTGAAGACGCTGAAACAGTTCGCGGACTCACAGAAAATACGCGCAGCCTTCTTCGAGGGTATAGGATCCCTGTACAGGGCGAAACTCGGCCACTACGACTTCAAGGATACTAGGACCTACAAGTACGAGACGTTTGACGAGGACTTGGAGATTCTCACCCTATCAGGGAACGTGTCGACGATGAACCAGCAGGCCCTGCCCCACGCGCATGCGACGTTGGGCCGACGGGACTTTTCGGTCATCGGAGGACATTTGGAGGAGGGGTCTCTGGCCAACATGGTAGAGGTTAATCTTGCCAGGCTTCCCGGAAAGCTGGAGAAAGCAAAAGACAGCAATATTGGACTGAACCTTCTGCAGCTATCCCGCAAGTTCTAGAACCTCAGGCTCGTCGGGGGCGTATCTGCAAGGGTCCGTCCCCCGTCCATATCTCTCCATGGACCAGATAGCCTATTACGAGCAGAACCCGGAACGGTCAACCTGTAGCCACTGATACTGCCATGCCCAAGAAGATCGGCCTAAGGATGATTCTATACCTCTACCTGGCAGTATTCCTCACCCGGATAGGATTCGGCTCAATAACCATACTCTTCCCTCTTTACTTGAACGCCCAACCGTTCCAGGTCGGGATAATTCTCGCGTTATATCCCATTGCCGAGGCGCTTTCTGCAATGCCCGTTGGCCGACTGGCCGACAAGGTGAGCAGGAAGAGACTCCACCTGGCAGGAATGGCGACGATAACGGTTCTGACCGCGGCTATCGGATTCACCCAGAATCTGTTGAATGTTTCACTACTCCATGCTCTGATGGGCATATCCGCTGCCATGGCCGCCGTCACATCACTCACCCTTCTAGGCGATGCGACGAAACAGACGAGCAGGGGAACGAAGATGGGAGGCTTCGATCTCGCAAACCTCGGCGGGTATGGCCTCGGCTTCGGTCTCGGCTCCCTCCTGATCAGCGAGTTCGCAAACAGTCACTATGGACTGTCTGAGGCTTTCTGGGTGACATCGGGAATCTTCTTCGCCACCTCTCTTCTTGCGACAAAGTTTCTCGTCGAGCCTGTGAGGAGTTTTGAGCTGAACCAGCCCGGGGTCCGTCACAGGCGAATCGGCGCGCGGCTTCGGCCCGTTCTTCCCGTCTGGCTTGGCCAGACGATTGTTCTGGGAATGTACTTCCTGTTGCCGAAGGCGTTCGCGAGCGCAAGCTTCACAGTAACCAGGCAGATGCTGATCTTTCTCGGGGTGATCGGCGGACTATTCGCGCTGGGAGCGATAGTCTTCGGCCACATATCCGACAAGGTAGGCAGGACAAAGATCATGATCATGGGCGCGATCGGCGAGCTGGGATTTCTAGTCCTGTTCGGATGGTCTTTTCCGAACTTTCTCCAGTATGCTTTGTATCTTGCGCCGCTCTTCTTCATGGCCTCTGCAATCGCACCTGCGATTCTCAGCTACGTCAGCGACATATCTGGCAAGGCGAGACGCGGCTCAGCCAACGGGATATACAGTGTCGTCCTGAGTATCGGGATGGCGGTCGGTAATATCCTAGGCGGATTTGTGGCCGAGGAAGGAGGTAACCAAGGGATACAAAACATATTCTTTGTTGGCGCAGCAATACTACTGCCCTCGATTCTACTAACCTCTTCGCTACTGAAACGAAGATAGACTACTGATCCAACTTCTTGGGGCCAGTCTAACGCTTCAACGAGTCTTTCAGAATGTTGCAGATCCTGACCACGTCATCTTCCTGCAGTGTTGGATACATCGGCAGGCTCAGCACCTCGTTCGAGAGCGATTCGCTCAGCGGGAAGGCTCCCTCCATGTAGCCATACTCCTGCCTGTATGGTGTCTGAAGGTGGATCGGCACAGGGTAGTGTACCCCCGTCTCGATTCCATTCTTCTCCAGATGCTTCTTCACCTGCTCTCTCATTCTCGTCCGGATTACGAATAGGTGATAGACCGGCTTCTCGCCCTGCCTCTCAGAGGGAGGTAGGACGACTCCATCTACGCCTTCGAGATGTCTTCTGTAAAGGGCGGCCAAGCGCCTCCTCGCCTCATTCCAGCCATGTAGCCTTCTCAGCTGGACCCTGCCAATCGCCGCGTTGACACTGTTGAGTCTAGAAGTATAACCTATCCGGCCCATGTAGTACTTGCTGTTCTTGTCTCGGCCGCAATCCCGTATGCTCCCGGCTGCCTCTGCGAGCTCCGCATTGTTCGTGGTGATCATTCCACCGTCTCCCCCCACGGTCATATTCTTCGCCGGATAGAATGAGAAGCATCCCGCTTCGCCAATCGAGCCGACCCTTTTACTTCCAAACTCGGCCCCGTGGGCTTGACATGCATCCTCGACGAGTTTGAGACCGGTCTCGAGGGAAATCTCGAGAAACTCGTCCATGGCCGAAGGATGACCGTAGAGATGGACGGGGATGATCGCACGGGTCTTGGGACCGACCCGCGCCCGAGCCTTGCCCGGACTGAGATTTATTCCCGAGTCTTCCACATCTGCGAAGACAGGCTCCGCGCCCGCGTGGAGGACCGCGTTGGCTGTTGCGATGAAAGAGAAGGGAGTAGTGACCACTTCGGTGCCATGGCTGATGCCTAGGGCTTGTAGAGTGATCGATAGTGCTGCCGTTCCTGAAGCTGTCGAAACCGCGTATTTCGTCCCGCAGAATCTGGCGAATTCTTCTTCGAACTTGTGGACGCTCTCGCCCATCACAAGTTTCTCATTCTCAAGCGCGGCGAGCGCCGCCTCCTTCATCTCAGCATCGATTATTGGAGACGCTAGCGGTATCCGATTCCTGTGCTGAACATGAGGCTCGACTTCATGTTGAGCCTGCGCGGGCGCCGGCATTGGAGCATGCTCTGTCATAAGCTGTTATGCGTTCCTAATTGGGAACTGGCGGTCAATCGGCCGTATAATCCTTTTGCCCTCCAGGCTCTCGTTTTGGATCTTCCGGTGGAATAGGATATCTAGGGATTGACGATGATCTCGTGCACTCTCATCTCCTGAGCGTCTCTCATCCTCTCGGCTTTTTCTGGGACTACCAATAGCTTAAACTTCGGTTTGCTAGAGCGAGATTGCTGATCCCGGATGACGCTGGTCTACTCATGCATTGCTCCTCACGGAGGAGAGATAATTCCGGAGCTTGCGTCAAGCTCGATGTTGCCCAGATTCGAGGAGACTCGCCAAGCAATGCGGGTCCTTGCGCGTAGAATTAGTAGAGTCAGGCCTCACACGATCGTCCTTGCGAGCCCTCACAATCTGCGGCTCCTGGCAAGGATCGCCGTGGTCACGTCCGAGAACTCCTCAGGCCAACTGAAGGGTTCTTCGAAACGCTCCGTCTCTCTCCGCGCAAGTTGCGATAGAGAGTTCGCGGAGAAAATTGTTCGAGAGTCGGAGGCAGAGCGCCTCCCAGTGGTCGGAGCCAATTATGGAACCACCTCAGGCCCCGCGTCAGACATCCCGATGGATTGGGGCACGCTCGTCCCATTATGGTTCGTGCTGAAGAGGACGAGGTCAAAGATTGTGATAGTAGCGCCCTCTCGGGAGATTCCACTTCGAACAAACTATCGCTTTGGACAGCTCATGGGCAAGTTGATGAGCAGGGACAGGAAAAAACGGTTCGTCTTCATTGCCAGCGCCGATCAAGCCCACGCTCACTCCCGGTCGGGTCCCTATGGCTATAGCCCCGCGGCGTCCAGATACGATAGCTTTGTTGTTGACGCTATACAAGACAATGATCTCAAACGGCTCCTAAGTCTGGACCCGAGGCTCGTAGAAAGGGCCAAGCCCGACAGTCTCTGGCAGATGACTCTGTTGGCAGGAGTCACCGAAGTCGTCCCTTCACAATCTCAGCTACTCTCGTATCAAGTACCCAGCTACTACGGCATGGCATGCGCAGGATTCGAGCCAGCCTGATCAACCCCGCAATTATAGGACGGATGTTCAAGACGACAGTTTGCCTTCTTTGACTAGTCAAGACTCTGTGATGATGAGAGCGATTAATTCGAAGAATCATGAGAAGGCCATGTATGCCCCAGCCGAATCGTTAAGACGAGGGATCTTGGTCTGAGTCTCCAAGGGGAGTTTGACCCTTCTCGTTGTTGGTCTCTTGACCTTCATATTTGCTGAAGGGAGGGCGAGAGGGGGTGTTCTCGACAGGAGGGTCTTGTAAGCCAAATGCCGCATAACGTTCGTGAAGATTCCGAATAATCTGCCTCTTTTCCCGCTTATTGTGTGGCCTTGTGTTCGTTTGCAATGAGAGATGTACATGCGACTCAAGTAATAGCCGAGAGAATGCTATCCTAGGCGGGTGTTGAATGCTCAAGCGCTGCGGTAGACGATCCGCTCGCGGGAGGCCATGCCTCTCAGGAAAATATTGGTGCCATCTAAGAGTATTGCACTAGCGGCCCTAATTCTCTGTCTGTCAGTGTTCATCAACCTACCACATGTGGCTCAGACGGCGTCCGGAACGGTCACCCCTCCCTCAATGGTCGGCTGGGGAGGCTCAAGGCTCATCGAGAATGAGAATCATTTAGGCGCTGCGATTCCGAGCATCGTCTTTCCAGGCGAGAATGCGAGCGATCAGGAAATCCTTGCCAGGAGTATTGTACAGAGCGGCTCGAACGCTATGAGAGTAAGCTTTGCTCCTTACTGCACAAACCCAGACGGTTTCCTGAGCAGGTACAACTCGACGAGACTGGAGAGAGCTATTAGGATCGCGGAGACCTTCGACCTCTGGATCATCGTCGACTATCATGGCTATAGTGACGTGTTCAACACGACGACCATCGCCAATGGAGAGACAGTCCAACAGTGCTGGCTGAACTTCTGGTCAGGCGTAACGAGCCAGTTCAGTAATGGTTACTCCCAGATAATCTGGGAGCCGGAAAACGAGCCAGCGTACTGCCCGAACCACGCGGGAACAAACCTGAGTCAGGGGTGCTTCAACAACAACAACGCAACGGCTGCGATGTCAACGCTCAATTCGGAATATCAGGCCTTCATCAATCAGACTCGGAGCCAGGGCGACTCCCACTGGATCGTGGTCCAGAACATTTGCAGCTATGCATGCAGTTTCTGCCCGACGTACAACGGAGACTGTCTTGGTGCAGTTCTTGGATATCCAAGGGTTACGGACCCCCTTGACAGGATCTTCATAAGCCTACACCCGTACATGTCCTACCAAGTCTACCAGAACACATGGAATGACACATCAGCTGAGAATATCGCCAACGAGTTCTACAATACGATGGTGAGTGGGACCCAGACAACAGGGTTTCCGGTGCTAAACACCGAGGGCGGGCCCGGAGCGACAGAGAGAACAAACGGGACACCCAAGAGTTGTCCAGATCCGGTACTGAACGGTTCGTCAGGCTACTGCAAGACAAACCTGCACTTCATCCAGACCCTTACCTCGCTCCTAGAGAACAACGCGCTGCAGAGGATCAACTGGTTATGGTGGCCCGCAGGCGACTGGTCATCCAGTCCAGGCGCGGGAGCCTTGGGAGCCCTTGCTCCCGGAGGCTATGCGGAACAGGTCACGTGGCAGAGATTCGCCACTTACAGCCTGGTTCTGAATAGTTCCGGTGCAGGGTCCACATTTCCTGCGGCAGGGAACTATTCTTTCATAGCAGGAACCATAGTCAACATTTCAGCCATACCGCAATCGAACAACACTCTCGCCCAGTGGCTGGTTGAAAATAACCAGGTGAGTTCAAACAATCCGTTACTGCTTCAGATGAACAGCGATCAGTCGGTGACAGCCATCTTCGCCCCCATCGTTCATATGATCGTCGTGGCAGACCTCTCCTCAGCCAACGCAACAACGCTCGGGAGCAACGTGCAGATCAATGTTAGCATTAAGAATGAGGGGAACATAATCGAAACTTTCAATGTTACAGTCTACGCAAACCAGACCGCGATCGGATCGAAGCCTGTTGCAAACCTTTCTGTACATGAAGTGCGAGTCGTACCGTTTCTCTGGAACACAGAGGGATGGCGGGCTGGAAATTATGTCATCGCGGCCGTTGCTGGTCCGGTAGATGGCATGCCCGGCTCCGGGGCGAGTCTGACAA
>VBBG01000207.1 GCA_005882905.1 Candidatus Bathyarchaeota archaeon
CATCAGGTGGTACAATCTCCAGAATATCTGGGCGGCTGTGAACCTTGTATCCGTCCAGCCCCCTGTGATAGAGGAATTTATGGAGGAGCAACTTCAGCTCATGGTGCTCAACCCCTTCAACCAGTATCTGGCTACCTTTCACCCGCAAGGACCCTTTGATATGAGCTTTCAAGAACTCTGATGCCGGGCCAATCTCAGCATGAACTTTCTTCATCTCCACTACCTGCAACTCTTCCTCGCTCCCATTCCGCAATGATCTTCCGGACTTCTAACTTAAGAACTGGTCGCCTGGCGAATTGTCCATTGAAGCGGACATGTCCAAGCTGATTCAGCCGAAACAGTCCCGGAGCCTTGAGGAACGGTATGAGATGCTAAGGAAAACGCTGGCTCACTATCTTCTCCTCCAAGTAGGCACGTTCGTCGCCGCGGCCGGCTTTGATGCGATTGGGCCCGCGATGGACATCCTGACTAATATGAAAGCTGAGCTGAAAGTCCAGGACATCAAGGCGAAACCTAACGTGAGTAGGGTGGAGGCCCTGTCCCAGAACCTGGCTGAGAGCATGGGCGAGACCTTCGACAGCGACTACGATATCGAAACGGGTGAAGGATTCCGGACCGTGAGGCTGGACAGGTGTGGATGCATAGAATCCGTGGTGGCACAGGCAGAATCATACGGGCTGACTAAAGCCCAGGCAAGGTCGATCTTCTGCGGGACCTGCATGAGCAGCTACCGAAAAGCCGCGGGAACTCTAGAAGTGAGCTTCAAGGGAAAACTCCGCGGAGCGCACGGTTGCTCGATGAGCTTCTCTACAAACAGTCAGACCCCCTGAACGCTAGCAAAACTAACGTGTCATTCGCAGCATTCGCCGCCAAGGCGGCCGCGGCGCGAACGAAATGAGCGGACAACTAGCCTAGGCTCTCACGCCTGAGGAGAGCTCTTCAGTTCGGAAAGACTTACAGTCTGCCAGTAGCACAGATACTGATAGGAGGAATCTCCCTCTGTCATCCAGCCGACCAATCCTTCTCTACGACAATGATTGCGGAATATGCTCCAGGTTCGCCAACATTGCCAGAAAAACCTCCAAAAGCTGGATCGACCCTGTGGGTCTGTTTACTGAGCGCGGATCCAGAATAAAGTCTGGCTTCTTCAGTCAAAGGGATCAGCCTAACGACATGTTCTGGCTCCTCATCGGAGAAGTCGGATATGGAGGAAGAAGTGGTCTACTGCCGCTCGCGCGAGAGATAGTCAGAGGCCTAGTCCGATGAACGAGAACCAGGGCGAGTCATGTACTCGGCCAAAGAACGCTGTGAGCAGGATCCTAGGTACCCTGCGTCGGGGAAGAGTAGTCAGCCGAAAAGCCGCCCGCTGAAATCGCCCAGAATAAGCCCAGATCCCCGATCGGGGAGGGGGGTCCCAGGCTGCTGGTTTCGCACGCTTGAAGGGCCGCCACGCGGCAACTACTGAAAAAGGCTGATCAGCCCGTTCCGCGCGACAAACCGGAGATCTCGCCCAGAACGGTTTCAGACAGCGGGACAACCCTTCCTAGAATTTAGAAATAAAAAAATTGCCGCGACAAAAAAGTGCTCTTTGTGCTGGAATAGCCGACGGCATCTAGTTCAGTCGTAGGCTCTTGTCTGCGTCGAAGCCCCGCGACCGGCCCCATGCCTTGATACCGTCCAGGATCTTCTTCGAGCCGAACCAGCAGAGAGTAGTGAATATCGCTTTCAGTGCCGGGTTCAGCTGGATGAGTGTCGGCGGCATCGTATGCAACTCCAGCACAGTATGCCTCCAGCTTCGATAGATCACCCAGAACCGCGCCTCGTCAATCTGGTCATCGATATTGTAGAAGCCGCTCTTCTTCAAAACCCCGAGAGGAACGAAGCTGAGAGGAGTCACGGTAAAGTGCGCCATGTCACCAATCTCCTTGTGGAGCCCATGCTCCATCCGGTCGATCAGACGTACGGTCTCCACTGCGTCCTCCGTAGTCTCACCCGGCAGCCCGACAATAATCGTATACGCAGGGAACCAGTAGTTCTCGTTGAAAATCCGCGTCCCGTTATAGATAACATCCGGCCACTCATCATGACTAAACGGCTTCACCTTCAACGGCATATACTTCTTGATCAGCTCACTAGAACCCGTCTCCAGACCCGACTGGATACCGATATGCCGCTTCGTCCCCTTCCTGACCGTCTCAGAAATATCCCGGATTAGCTCCGGATCCGCCCAGGCCGGAGCAGTCGTCCCATGAGTAGGATTAGCATAGGTAATCCCTTTCTGAGACATCACATTATCGAACAGGTCCACCACCGCATCATGGTTCGGCATGAACCCCCTCTTGTCCTCTAGCTTGTAGAGGAAAATGTCCTCACTGTGGACCCAGACATTCGGGTTTCCAATCTTCCGGTTGACTGCGATCTCTCGCTCTATCTTATCTCTAGGATAGTATTTTGCGATCCTGAGATTCGGCTCGCAGAATTGGCAGTTGCGCCCGCACCCCCGCATAACTTCCACAAGCCCATGGACGGTCGGGGAGACAATATCTGGAATATCCTCTAGCTTCGGACCCCGCGGGACATGAATATACTCGGGTGCGCCGTTGAACTCTATGTCCCGGTAAATATCCTGGATCACATGATCACACTCACCGACGACCACGTGGTTAACGCCCAAAGCGTTCGTGTCCCTGTCCCGGACCTCCATCTGCCAGGCGCCAGACCCACCCAAGACCAGCTTAGCCTTCGGGAACTTCTTCCGCGTCTTGTTGATCTGTCCGACAAGCTCGAGAAACTTCTTCTTCGAATAGGCAGTGAGCTTGCCACCATCGGTGAACATCATGCTCACGGGTCCCAGCCCGAGTGGATCCATCGTTGATATCCCTATGATGCTCGTCTTGTCGTCTACGAACTTTGAGACGTGGTCGGGATGAGCAACAACCACCTCATCAGGACGATAATTCCTGAGAATCGAAGCCTCCAGTTTCCGGAGACCATACGGAGCCTTTATCGCCACACCATTGTCATGCTCCACCGAAGGCGATAGGAAGTCGAATACGAAACGGGGAACCTTCTCGGCAGGAGCACAGCTGAAAAACGGGAGCAGAGGAATCCCCCAATACTCGCTCATCTGGGTAGGGTCTGCAGTAAGGACAATCCTAGTCATTCACACACACACTCCTCAACCGGCAAGCTTTCTTGACGTCTGGCTCCTAAAACGTACTATTCTCAGGTCGTTGAATATTTTAAGCTAGTGGACGTTTTTGCCGGAAATCATTCCCAATAACCGCGAAACGGCCCCCTCCCAAGGATCCCGCAGACGAAAACTCTGCAGGCGTGTTTTCCTAATGGGGCAACCATTGCGCCTCAAACCATGACACTACCGTTTTTACTGAAACAAAGTAGGAACAAAGCGGGAATCGACTCAAGTTCAGGAGACCATCGCAACATTCGCTCAAGCACAAACAGCAGAGGTGCTCGATATGCTAGGCGATCCTTCTCAACGTGAGAAGAATCCAGACATGTCGCAAGCTCCGATCCCGTGCTCTCTCAATCTTGACAGACATGCGGAGAACATAGGCTAACCCTCTACAAGACCCTGAGAGGATGAGAAAAGCTTCCAAAACTGTCGCCCCTCTCCGCGAGAGCAATGACCATAAATCCCGCCGGGCCCTCCACGCTATCATGCAAGCCGCCACAAGCCTTCAAGCGGGAATGATGGCCCCAGACTTCAAAGCCCCAGTCACGACCGGCAAGACCGTCCATCTCAGCGACTATAGAGGTAAGAAAGTTGTCCTCTACTTCTATCCGAAAGACGATACCCCCGGATGCACGGTCGAGTCGTGTGGACTCAGAGACCAGTATCAGAAGATACGAGAACTCGGAGCTGAGGTGCTAGGAGTCAGCGTAGACGACACCAACTCACACCAGAAGTTCACCACCAAATTCAACCTGCCCTTCCAGCTAGTCGCCGACACGGACAAGCACATAACCAAAACCTATGGCGTGCTCAACGAAAAGTCGAACATGGCGAGAAGGACCACCTTCCTCATAGACGAACAAGGCAAGATTCAGAAAATCTTCGAGACTGTAAAGCCTGACCAACACCCCCAAGAGATACTTGACGCACTAAAGCCAACAGCCTGAAACAATAACAGCCAGCGGACCTGTCACCCGAGAGCGGTGAATCATCCGTCCCGTTCCAACGCCAGCTTCATCGGTGCTAGCCAAAGCTATCTATCATAGATGACGCCCCGGCAGAGCTTGATGGTAAGAGTCGGGGTCCACGTAAGCATCGCAAAATCACTAGACACGGCGATCGACAATGCGCTAGAAGAAAAGTGCGACACCTTCCAGATCTTCACCAGAAACCCGAGAGGCTGGAAATTCAGCGACCTAGACCCTGAAGAAGCCGCTGGCTTCAAAGAAAAACTGAAACAGAGCCAACTCGACCCGGCGGTAGACCACATGCCCTACCTACCAAACCTCTCATGCCCAGAGGACGAGCTCTACCAGAAATCCACGACCACGCTCACAGCCGAGGTAGAACGGTGTATACAACTAGGGATCCCATACCTCGTCACGCATTTAGGCAGCCATCTCGGCGCTGGCAGAGAAGTCGGCCTTCGGAGAATTAGCAACGCGCTCACCCAGGCCCTAAAACGAGCGAAAGGACAGTTCCAGATATGTCTCGAGAACATGGCCGGCACAAAGAACAGTATGGGATCAAAGTTCGAAGAAGTCCAGGAGATCCTCGAGAGTGTGAAACAGAGAGACCACATCGCAGTTTGCCTAGACACGTGCCACGCCTACGCAGCAGGCTACGACCTGCACGTGGAGAAGGCGGTCGAGAAAACCCTGGCACAGTTTGATGACACGATCGGATTCGAAAACCTCCGCGTGGTACATCTAAACGACTCTGAAAGCGGACTGGGCTCCGGCCACGACCGGCACGAACACATCGGACTGGGCTATATCGGAACCTCGGGCTTCAAAGCGATCCTCCACCACAAAGCCATCAGAGACCTGCCGTTAATCATGGAGACGCCCATCGACGAGAGACGAGGCAACGCTGGCAACATAGAAACTGTCCGGAGACTCGCCAAGTAGTTGCAAATGACCGTAGACCTTCAGTCTCCAAAGATTCTCCACCAGATAATACAGGATGCGAGCCATGCGATAGAGAAGGCGAGAAGAGAAGACCCGACAGCTCTACAAGAGATAAGCGACTCGACAGACGGGGATCCTTTCAGAGTCCTGATTGCCACGGTCCTCTCCCACAGGACAAAGGACCCGGTCACGGCACGAGCTTCTACCAGACTCTTCGCAAAATATGCCGGCCCGAAGCAGCTTGCGAGATCTGACACACGTACTGTGTCAAGGCTCATCCGGCCTGTAGGATTCTACAAGACTAAGGCAAAGACGATCAAACGGATTGCCAAGATAATTCTGGAAAAATATGATGGGAAGGTTCCAGAGGATATGGACGAGCTGCTGGAACTGCCATCTGTCGGACGGAAGACAGCCAACTGTGTTCTCGTATATGGATTCAAACGGCCCGCGATACCAGTTGATACTCACGTCCACAGAATCTTCAACCGTATCGGCGCAGTCAAGACCAATACACCCGACGAGACAGAGCGGGAGCTTACTCGGATAGTAGACAAGAAAGACTGGCTGCCGCTTAACGAGGTCTTCGTCAAGTTCGGCCAACTAATCTGCAAGCCCATCGGACCCAAGTGTCCCGTCTGTCCCCTCACCGACAGGTGCCGATGGTACCATGACAACTATCGAGCCAAGGCCTAGTCACGTTTCTGAGACTCGATAGCAGTCTTGATCTTCCTACCGATCTCGTCAAGCTCTGCTCGATGAGTCTGCTTCCGGTTAGGAAACCCGCTCATCATCTCATGATTGAACCGGGGTATTATGTGGACGTGCATATGGAAAACCTCCTGGGAAGCGGCCTTACCGTTTGACTGGCCTATGCTGATCCCGTCAGCTTTCGAAGCTTTCTCGACTCCTCTCATGACCTTCGCCACAGAAACGAAAACGCGTCCCGCTTGTTCTGTCGGCATTTCGAGCATGTTCGTGTAGTGTTTCTTGGGAATGACGAGCGTGTGCCCCGGATTTAGCGGGTGAATATCCAAGAACGCTAGGGTCTGAGAATCCTCATAGACGACTGTGGCATCGGCAGCTCTCCCGGCGATCCTGCAGAAGATACAATCCTCCTTCATTCAACTACCCGCTTCCACAATCGCGATCTCATCGCGAGATCCATTCCTCTTCGGGGACCCGCTGTTTCTTGTTGACTGCTCGGGCAAGGACGAAGAGGAGGCTCGATAGCCTGTTGATGTATGGGATCACGTCAGGATTGATTGATTCAGACTTGGATAGGGAGACAATCCTTCTCTCCGCCCTCCTGCAAACTGCCCGGGCCACGTGCAGTTCAGCCCCAGGAAGGCTTCCCCCGGGTAGTATGAACCTGCGCAGAGTGTCGAGCCCAGAGTTCAGTTCATCAGTTGCCGATTCTAGTCTCTGAAGCTCCTTCTTCCCGATACGCGGGACCTTCGCATTGACAAGCTCGCTCGCCAAGTCGCCCCCTAGTACAAAGAGATCCTCCTGAACATTCTTCAAGATCTGGATCAGCTTAGGGTCTTTCAGGAGGGCCCTCGCGACTCCAACCTGGGAGTTGAGCTCGTCGACTGCTCCATAGGCTTCGACTCTAGGGCTCTCCTTGCTGACTCGTGTCCCGCCATAGAGGCCGGTATCGCCCTTATCGCCAGTTCCCGTATAGGCCTTCAAAGTGTTTCTCCGAGCAATGACGGATTCTTGGAGGTTGGTTGTGAGGAGGAACCCAGGGGAAACCTTAGTCTCAGATGATGGGGTAAGGAAAGGGCTTTCAATCTGCCAAACGAAGTACTGTGTAGGCTGGGCCGCCTTGAAAAGTTGTTTCCGAGCCTAGCAGGATAGACAAACATGATACGAGAAGCCTTGCTCTACGAACCTCTCTCCGACTCGAGAGTCAGATGCAAGGCCTGTGCTCGGTACTGCAACATTCCCGAGGGCAAGATCGGCCTATGCGGGGTAAGACAGAACATCGGTGGCAGACTCCAGCTACTAGTCTACGGCAAGGTCATCACCGGTCATATAGATCCGATCGAAAAGAAACCCGTTACACACTTCATGCCTGGCTCCAAAATATTCTCGATCGCAACGACCGGTTGTAACTGGCTCTGCTCTTATTGCCAGAACTTCGACATCAGCCAGCGGCGGAAGGTCGAAGGGACGGATATGATGCCGCCGGAGGTTGCCGCCATGGCCAAGGGATATGGTTGTCAGGGGCTTGCGTACACGTATAATCAGCCGACGATCTTCATGGAGTTCGCTCGGGACGTGGGCGTTGAAGCCCGGAAGAATGGGTTGATCAACATATTCGTCTCGAACGGTTACGATACGCCGGACACTGTGGGGATGATGAACGATTTTCTGGACTGCATCACAATCGACTTCAAAGGCAACGCCGCGACAGATTTTGTAAGGAAATATATCGGGATTGCGAATGCTGAGCCTATCTTCCAGACGATTCTAGAGATCAAGAACAAGACGAAGGTCCACATGGAGTTCACGGACTTGGTGATTCCACAAGTAGGAGACAGCCTTGATGAGGCTCGGAAGCTGAGCCGCTGGCTCTACGATAATCTGGGCCCCGACTTCCCCATCCACTTCCTACGCTTCCACCCCGATTACAAGATGATGAACCTGCCCTCGACGCCTGTGAAGACCTTGGAGGAGCATTGCAGGATTGCCAGGGAGGAGGGACTGCAGTACGTCTATGTCGGCAATGTTCCCGGTCATCCATGGGAGCACACGTACTGTCCAGAATGCAACTCCATCGCGATCAAACGATACGGATTCGATATCACCGGCTGGAACCTTGACGAGAACAACCGCTGCGCCAGTTGCGGGCATCAACTGCCCATAGTAGGAGAGCTCTCCTCTTCTGTCTCGGAAGAACGATTCCTACCCGTCATTAACTAGGCGCAAGAACGCCCGGTAAGCATCACACTGCACTCTCGAAGAGAAGAGAATAATCTCCTCGAAATATGCAGGTGGGCAGAGGAGAGTCTCAAGGCACCCTTGAAGATTGAAGGAGTGGAACTTCGAGAGCTAAAGATTCCTCTGGTCTCACCGTTCGAGACTAGTGGTTGGAGGGAGGAAGAGAAGAATTGCATTATCGTAGAGATGATGAGCGCTCATCGGACAGGTTTCGGAGAGTGCGCCGTCACCGCTGGTCCCTGGTATGGTCGGAAACTACACAGAGCGCATGGCATGTCATGAAAGACTATTTCACTCCTGTGATACTGGGCCGAGAATTCTCAACTCCGAGCGACCTTCTCGATTCTCTCTCATTCGTCCGGGGCAATAACATGGCGAAGGCTGCTTTCGAGATGGCCTTCTCTGACCTGTCCGCGAAAGAGGAAGGCGTTTCCTTGAGCAAGTTCTTGCTCGGCACGAAATCGAAGGTCGAGAGTGGTGTGAGTGTTGGCATCCAGAAAGATGCTAAACGACTCGTCGAAGCTGTCTCAGACTACTTAGACCAAGGCTATCGAAGAATAAAGATCAAGATCAAGCCCGGAAATGATCTAGATGAAGTGTCAATTCTACGACAGCATTTCCCAGACATCATGTTGATGGCAGACGCCAACGGCGCCTACAAGAGCACCGACTTTCGAACCTTGGTGGGACTGGACCGATACGGGCTTCTCATGCTAGAACAGCCTTTCGCCTGGGACGACCTGGTCGACCACGCGAACCTTCAGAGAGCCATGACTACGCCGATCTGTCTCGACGAGAGTGTCGCTAGTGTGAACGATCTCAAGACGGCTCTGGCGTTGCGGAGCTGTCGCATCTTGAACCTAAAACCGGCCCGAGTCGGTGGACTCAGTGTATCCAAGATAATCCATGACATCTGTCGCTCTCACGAAATGCCAATCTGGTGCGGAGGACTATTGGAGACGGGAATAGGGCGAGCCCATAACGTCGCGGTTTCGAGCCTGCCAGGGTTTGTCTTCCCCAACGATATTTCCGCGAGCAATCGCTATTTCAAAGAAGACATCGTCAGCCCAGAGTTCAAGCTGAACCCTGATGGAACAATAACCGTCCCAACAAGCCCCGGTCTCGGAGTCGAGATCAGACCCGATCGATTGGAGAAGTACACTAAAATAAAAAGACGGTTGACCGCATAGAATATCAGGAAAACTTATCAGACAGCCCGGCCAAAGCAGGCGATATCGCTAACAGAAGGATGTGACTGGGTAAGAGCGATGTCCAACCGTCGCGAGACTTTGAATCTTCGCTCAAGCACTCGGACACTGAGGCGAAGAAGAGTCAGAAGAGAGTTTCGTACACGGCTCATCCATGTATCAGCCGCGGCAGGCTGAAACATGCAAGGCTAAGACTGACCAGTCTAGAACTTAGGGTGGTGTCCGGGAATCCCAGCTCCATTCCCTTTATATGAACGACGAAGTGAGCTTTCATGACCCCTATTCGTGAGCCGCAAGATCGAAATGTTCAGGCGGGTTCTTCGGCAAGACGTATCGGATGAAGCCGTATCCGTGTTTTTCGTGTAACTTGTTGGCCTCCTCGATTCCTTTGCTGTAAGCATCTTCGAATCCTTTCCAATCTTTTGCCCGGATTTTTTCACTAATCGGATTGAGATGCGACTGAGTGAAAGTGGTAAAGTCTTGGTTGAACTTGGGGCGTAGCGCTCCTCCTACTCTGAAGATGCTTATCACTACGTTTAGTTCGTGCTGGGCGAGCTTCCAGTTTCCAGCTTTGGCCGCATAGTATAGCACGTGGAATCTCTCGCCGATCTCCTTCATCTGTCGCGCTATTCCAGGCTGGGCCTCGGCGAGTTGTTGGAGGGTCAGTTCTCCATGCTTTGTCTTGATCACGACTTTTTCGTCCATATCAATCTCCGCTTCCTGGATCGAATTTCCAGCTCATATAGCTCTCACGTTAATTTTTTTGGGACGGGACTTGTCCTTCAACAAGGATTCTCGGCGGATATCCGTCAAAGGCTTAAAGGTCTCAGAGAGAAACGCGTTACGGAAGGCTCCACTTCTTGTGGGTAGAGTTCAAGTGTCCTCTGTGCGGAAAGGACCTTGACGATGACAAGACGATGGCCAACTTTTTGGTCTGCAGTGACGCATCGCATGGTCTCCTACGATTCTTCACGGGCGACGGCTGCTACTTCACCACCGACCAGAAGGTTGCGGAAGATCTGATGAAGAGAGGAAAGCGGGTCCATGTGGTTGACCCGAAAGAGTTCTTTGGAAACCAGACCGTGAATCTTGAATAGAAAGCCTCCTGCGTTAGGAATCATTAACTATCCTTTCGACTGCGCCAGTCTCGGGCCCGTAGCTCAGCCTGGATAGAGCGGCAGTCCCGGTTAGGCTGAACCCCCTATGCGTTGGGCGGGTTGAGCTGTAGGTCCGGGGTTCGAATCCCCGCGGGCCCGCCACAGTCAAATGATATTCTCGAGAGGGATCTAGCCTGTCGAACCCGGGTCTTGCTTCGGCAGGGCTCCACGGGCTGATTTCATACGCGTCAGATAGAATGCGAGACCAATCAACAGCATCATCGTGAAGCCGATCAGCCCAAGCCCAACGGAGTGGGTCATGTTGTACGATCCTATCCTGAGACCCGAGGCTACGTAAGTAGCGTCAGGTTCACTCACGTAGAAAATGCCGAGACCATAGATGATTCCAATCAACACCGTCAAACGCGTACCAAGACCCGCCAGAGAGGCAGTGTAAAGTGCTATCACGAAACCTAGCACGCTTATCGTGTCAGCGTAAGGTACCAACCACAACTGCGCAAGACCATTGCCGATCTCGTTCAGCACTAGGCCGAAGGCGTAGAAGACGATGCCAATCATAGCATAGCTACGAAGCGTGCTACTCGGAAGCGCCGGCTTCGCCGCCTCGGCCAGGCTCATAGAGACTCAGGATTGTTCCAGTGCTCTTTAAGCGAATAGTAACTTGCCGAGCGAGCACCCTAGAATACTATGGGTGAGGCTCACTGGTCTGCTTCGTCTCCTCAGTCACTTTGACTGAGCGCAGAGTCGGCATCGACGAAGGAGGAAGAGTTGGTCCCGAAGGCTGGGGAAAGAAGCGCGCCATGGTTACTGCTGCTTTGCTCTGCCGGATCTTTGCTATGATTCCAGGCTCCAATCTGCGATAGAAGAGAGTTGGCGCAAGAATGCATGAGGGCAGTAGAGAGACGAGAAGGGTGAAAGCCAGTGAGATTGCTCTATCAAGGTTCCCCCCCGTCGCCACGGCAAATGAGACGAAAGCGCCGAGGCTTCCAAGGGAAGCGAGCCACCTGGATGTCCAGGCAGCAGGAACCGTGATTGTGACTCTTGATATGTTGTGACAGCGGAGCCCAGAGTCCTCGAGGACCCAGAGAAGGACATGTATGGATGATGGAATGGCTAGAAGGAAGATTGCTACGTAGATGAACGGGTTACTTCCAAATACAAGATTATTGGGAGTGACTTGCGTCACTTGTGGCACTATTAGAGCGGACAGCAAGAATACGAAGATCAGGACACGAAGGTCTCGGAGGAGTCTGCGCGAAACTCCCGGCATGCCTACCTGCTTCTCGAAATAGTACTGATGACCTGAGGACTCGCGAAACCGACAGACTACCCTCAGAACTAGGAAGGCTAGGCGATCCACAAGAAGGCTCCAGATCAGGAGAGGGACACCTATGTACACTACCAGAATGGTCACCAGCCAGCCCAGGCCCCTTGATGCGCCTGTCTCTAGGAGAGGCAGCAAGGATAGGATGCCTAGGGCGTACTCCGTCCTGTAGGTCAAGGGTCCACGAGAGAACCTCTGATTGTCAACTATGAGTCTTCTAGAACCTACAACCCGACTTCCCGGGGCCAGCCATGGCCTATCGCGAACTCCCAAGACTTTTCCAACTCCCAGCTCCGACCCCGGAATAGAACACTATGGTCTTCAGCTAGTCGCAGCTGGGTCAGTCGTCCCCTCTGAAGCCTTGGCTAAGGATTCATTGTTATTTTCGAATCTGACTCTTCTCAGCCGGTTTGGCCCCCACCAAGCCCTACGTCCTAGCAGCGACATTCCTGCCGGTACAAGATAGGTGCGTACCACCATCGCGTCTAATATGACTGCGAGCCCGATGGCGAAGCCGAAGCCTTGCAGCAGACGATTAGATGATAATAACAGAGAGCCCAGCGCTCCCGCCAGAATCAGAGCGAGTGCAGTTATGATGCCACCCGTCCTGTCGACTGCGTCAACCACAGCCTGATGGGTTTCCTTGCCCCTTTGAGCCTCCTCTCTGATCCTGGTTAGAATGAAGATGTTGTAGTCCATGCCGATTCCGTAGAGTAGCAGAAACAGGACAAGTGGTATGATGAAGAGGACGCCTGATTGCAGTACATGATTGAAGAAGAGAAGGGTGGCCGCGTATGCCCATGTGATGCTCAATCCAATCGACAGTATGCCAGTCATAGCCAAAGGATACGAGCCAAGTACTACCAGGAGAACGAAGAATATTGCTACGACCGTAATGACCCTCATCGTATTGAACTGGCTTATCGTCTCGTTGGCAAAGTCGAGGGTCGAGGCCGAAGCGCCTCCGACAAGTATCGTGTCCTGTGCGAGCGACGGGTCCGAACTCTGTAGATTCACGACTAGGTTTCGTATATGACTGACAGTATCGAGAGAATTTGGCGTGAACGGCTCTTCATTGAAAAGCACGGTGAGCATGCCAGTCCGGTTGTCTCTTCCAATACTGGCTAGAACCGCAAGTTTCTGTTCCTGAGTCAGACTCGTCATGTTGGTTGCGTCGACGAGGATACCGTTGGGACGCGTTGGTCCGGTAACCTCCCTCACATTGGAAAGGTTTCCGATGCCCTGGCTCAGTTTTTCAATGCTGTCCGCCGAAACTCTTGTGAGATT
>VBBG01000026.1 GCA_005882905.1 Candidatus Bathyarchaeota archaeon
CATAGATACCGAGCCGATAAGGAACGTGATCAACTGGGCCCGCATGTACTCGCTCTGGCCCGTCAACATTACCACCGCCTGTTGTAGCGCAGAGTTCGGCGCGGCCAGCGGCGCGCGACATGATCTGGAACGTTTTGGTGTTCTCCCGATCGGATCCCTACGCCAGTCCGATCTCATGGTCATCGAGGGAACGATCACGAAGAAGATGGCGAAGAGGCTTCGGACGATATACGACCAGATGGCCGTTCCACGATATGTGATCGCGATGGGCGACTGTGCCATATCAGGCGGACTCTTCCACGACTCGTACAGCATCGTTAACGGGGCCCACGAATTCCTACCGGTAGACGTCTTCGTCCCCGGATGCCCTCCGAGGCCTGAAGCACTGGAGCACGGGATCATCATGCTTCAAGAGAAGATACGAAAGTCGAAGGTGTACCCGGAAGGATGAGCCTCTCACAGGAAAGGGAAGAGAGCCTCGTCAAAACACTGAAAGAAAACTTCCCCAGGGACATCAAGGAAGCAACGATCCTTCGTAGATCGCGGATAGACGTGACTGTCGCTCCAGACAGAATGGTCGAGATCGCGACTTTCTTCCGCGACAAGCTTGGATTCGATCACCCCAGCGGGGTCTCGGCCGTTGACTACAACAGAGAGGCCCGTTTCGAAATAGTCTACCATTTATCCTCGATCCGAAATGTCGGACAGCGGGATATTATTGTCAATCTGAAGGAATCTGTGCCCCGGAATAGTCCACGAGCTACCTCACTCGTCAAAATATGGCCCGGGGTAGAGAATTACGAGCGGGAGTCTCTAGAAATGTTCGGAATACAGTTCGACGGCCACCCGCGTCCAGAGAAGCTCTTTCTCAACGACAACTGGGACGGACCTCCGCCCATGCGAAAGGAGATCAGATTCCCAACGGACTAACAGGCATGACGACAACCGACAAGCCTGCGCAGACGACCGGTCTCCCATCGATGAGCCCGACAGAACCTGGGGCTCAGACTATGACTCTCAGCGTTGGCCCACAGCATTCAGGCTCGGGGCACATGAGACTCATTGTCGAACTTGATGGCGATATCATCATCAACGCCATGCCCGACCCAGGCTATGTTCACCGAGGCATCGAGAAGATCATCGAGCTTCGAAACATTATTCGAAGCATCCCAGTCATCGAGCGGCCCTCGATCATCGACGCTTCTAACCTGAATCATGCGTGGGTCCGGGCGATTGAAGAGCTGCAGGGGGTCGAACCGCCTGCTCGGGGCCAGTACCTCCGATGTCTCTTGAACGAGATGAACAGGATAATGAGCCACCTCTACTGGCTCTCCATCTACGGCGTCTTCCTCGGTCATACGACCATGTTCATGTGGCCCCTCGGAGACCGGGAACTCTTCATCGACCTCGCAGAACGCCTCACCGGTGCTCGAATCACATACTCCTACCTTGTCCCAGGCGGCGTGAGACGAGATCTGCCGGCCGGGTTTGCCGAAGAAGCACATCCAGAGCAAAAGGCGTCGGCATACTCTCGAGCGAGCGGGCTATCGCCCTCGGCTCCACAGGACCAACCTTGCGCGGGTCTGGCGTTGACAGGGACCTGCGGAAGGATGAGCCCTACGCGGCATATGGAGAGCTAGACTTCAGGGTCCACACCCGTCCCGACGGCGACTCATACTCGCGCGCCATGGTCCACATGGACGAGATGAGAGAGAGCAGCCAGCTAATCCGCCAGATACTAGAGAAACTGCCCACAGGACCGGTAAGGAGAAAAGCGCCCATTGTCGTCCCGCGAGGCGAAGCCTACGGCCGAGTCGAGTCGGCACGCGGAGAATGCAGCTTCTACATGATCGGAGAAGGCGGAGACAAGCCCTACAGGGCGAGATACATAACCGGATCCTACCGGAACATGTCCGCCATCCCCGAGGTATTGAAGGGGGTCCGACTGGCTGACATGCCAACGTCCTGGTGGAGCATCGACTACTGGCCCGTAGAGGCAGACAGGTAGACAATCATGGCGCCCATAGTTGGAAAGGTCAAGGCCGCGGCCAACAGCTGGATAGCCTACGCCACGGGACTCAGACACCTCTTCCACAAGCCCTACACACTAAAGTTCCCACAACAACGATACGCCGTCGAGGCAGGTTACCGGGGAAGACACCTGCTACACCTCGACCGTTGCACGGGCTGTGGAATATGCGCCTGGATCTGCCCAGAAAAATGCATCACCATCGTACAGAGAGGAGATCGATGGTATCCACAATACTTCTACGGACGCTGCTGTTTCTGCCACTTCTGTGTGACCCCGGACACGCTGGTCACGACGAATCCATCGGTAACGCCGATCAGCCATGTAAAAGTTGGCGACAGAGTTCTAACTCATACAGGGCAATATCGTACAGTCCGCCAGATCCTGACCAGAAAATACTCAGGGAGGCTCTACTCGATCAAACCCCTTGGGGCTCCCTATCCACTGAAAGTAACAGCCGACCACCCATTGCTAGTTGCTCCAAGACGATTTGTCAAGAAGGGGAGGTTGGAGAAGAAGCCAGGACACCTCGTCTGGAAGACGCCTACTCAGCTAAAACGGGGCGACTATCTAACAATCCCGATCGCAAAAGAGACTCGCGATACTGACCTTTACGAGCAAGACGTCGTCGTAGGGCAGCCAAGTACCGGGAAACGGCTCATCAGAAAATTGAGGCTCAAAGCCGAGCCCGACTTGTTTAGGCTCGTTGGATACTACCTAGCCGAGGGGCACACAATCCGAAGAACAGTCGGGCTCACGTTTGGAGAGCATGAAACAGAGTATATCACCGACGCCTCCCAGCTTCTAGAAAAATTCTTTAACACACAATCAAAGAGATCCAACGTCCATAACTCGACTCAAGTACTGCTCCACTCCGTAGTAGCTGTTCAGTTCTTTGAGAACTTCGGTCGAGGAGCGGAGAACAAGAGACTGCCAGACTGGCTTATGTTTGCGCCTCCGGAGAAACAGAGGCAGCTCGTCAAAGGCGCTTGGAGAGGGGACGGATACTTCCACCATCCAACCAAGGGCAACAGAGCGACATTCTTTGAATACGTAACCATATCGAGAACTTTGGCATTCCAGCTTCAACAAGTCCTCTTCAGACTCGGCATAATGGGACAAGTATTTTTCACGCAACACAAGAACAGAAGGCCAGCCTACGTTGTCACCGTACGGGGACGTTTTGTGGGGGCTATGGCCGCACTCATGGGACAAAGCTTTAACGACTCTAGGACCAAGTCATTCTCACGCTTCGAGATGGACGACAATTATGTCTATGCGCCTATTCAGAAGATTGCAGCATCGGATGTAAGCGACCAGCCTGTGGTCAACCTCTCCGTTGAGGGAGATGAGTCATATGTTGCTGGCAACGTCACAGCCCACAATTGTACGGATTATTGTCCCGAGTTTGCCCTGGAAGAGACTGTAGAGTATGATATCGCCGAGTATAGTAGGGAGCTGCTGGTCTGGTCACCAGAGAGACTTGCAAAGCCTCCTGTCAAGAAGGAGGACAAGTATGTCTTCAGCGTCGAGGGTCGTAGGGGCGCTTCGCAGGTCGTGGAGCAGGAGCACTAGCAGATGACTCAGGTAGCTACTCCTCCGCAGACGTTGAAGCCGAGCGCTGAGGGTGAGGGCTGGAAGGCCCGCCCGATAAAGCTGAAGATTTTCGGGAATCTGATCGCGGAGGTTGTGCACAAGGGGATATGCATGTACTGTGGCGCGTGCATTGCATCATGCCCGATCGATATTCTGTTCCACAGCGAGAGCGAAGAGCCGATCATGCGTGGCACCTGTGCTGCCTGCCAGGTCTGCTACTACAGCTGTCCACGCATCGAACTTCCCGTTGCAGAGGTCGAGCGTCGGGTCTTCGGCAGAGAACGGACCCCTGAGGAGACTATCCTCGGCATCCACATCGGCTCTTACTCTGTCCGCGCGAAGGACCCTGACATTCAGAAACGGGCCCAAGATGGGGGTGCTGTTAGTGCTTTGATGCTGTACGCGTTGGAGAATAAGATCATCGACTATGCGCTCGTCTCAGGATTCACTTCTCAGCAACCGTGGAAGCCCGGTCCGAGAGTCGCTCGGACGAAACAGGAACTGGTTGACAACGCCGGTTCCCAGTATACACCTGGTGGTCAGGTCGGCGGCATGGCGGAGATCGCGGTCCCTAACCGGTCCGTCGTGAACTTCCAGGAGGATCGAATGGCTCTCGTCGGACTGCCCTGCGAGCTACAGGGTTTCTGGAGGATGAACACGCACTGGATAGCCGCGCCCAAGCTGGGGCGGAACCTAGTCTTCACCATCGGACTATTCTGCTCGAAAGTCTTCGACTATCAGAAAATGATGGTTGACTATGTGCAGGGAGCCCGCGGCATCGACCTCGGGACAGTAACCAAGGTGAACATCAAGAAAAACAGACTACTCATCTACACAGGCGACCGGCTCGCTATCGACGAGCCAGTCGAGGTTATCGCCCACGCAGCGCGAGAAGAGTGCAACATATGTGTCGACTATTCCGCCGAGCTTGCCGACATAGCCGTAGGAGCGATCGGCTCGGCAAGCGGGTGGAGTACTGTCCTGACTAGGACTCCACGCGGCGAAGACATTCTAGACGGCGCCGTCGAGGCAGGTTATGTCGAGAAGAAGGAACTGGATCCTCTTGGCAAGGGAATGAAATTCTTGGAAACGCTCTGCGAGCGGAAGAGGCTCCGAGATCCCTCAGCCTATATTCGCCACTCGAGCGCTTATCCCAGACCCGACCCTAAGCTCGTGCCTATAGAAGTCCCTCTTAAGTAGCCGCTCCATCACGTTGAGGGTCTGGAGTAGATCTCCAAGAGAGGTTCTATCATTCTCTTCTTCAACCGGACGGGCTACAGTATGGAATCCAGTGCTGACAATGGTCACAGGTAATGGTTTGGAAGTCCTGTACTCGTGAATGGGGCTTCCCATGAAATGCTCCCTCATCAACTTCTCAGGAGCTTGCAGTCCGCAGGTAGGACAGCTCAGGGAGACCAGTGTCCCAGAAAGGAAGCCAGACAGGACGACTGGTCCGCTCGCCATCGCGAGAGGTTGGGCAGTTACCTGTGTTATGGTGGGAGTCGTAGGCTGGCTTGTTTCTTGAAGGCTGCTTATGAAGAGGAGTTTCTCCACTGTTCGACGTTCCATAGTTGTGGGCGATGGTCGATGAGGAGCCAGAGCAGCCAATACAGAGATCCAGCTTACTCGTGCTACCGTCAGAGCGAACCCTATGACGGCCATACTGATCCAGCCAACCAAGAAGAGGAATAGGGGTTCCAATCTTGAGTTCTCCTAGTTTAGAGGAATATCCGTGTAAGTCTCTTGAGCACAGCCATTGCAGATCACTCTACCCTGAGGGGTTCGCCTAACATCGTCAAACATGAGGATCTCACGCCCACAGTCAAAGCACACAACCACGCACTGGCTCATTCGCTCAAACCGTCAATAGTCAGGCTAGACCCTGACCGTTGATTCCCCGCTTGTTACCAATCCCGAAGGACGGTGGTAACAGTCCCTTTAAATACGGTCGCAAGAGGGCGCGGAAAATCTTTCGCGGAATCATATTCAACAATATCTGGTTTCACCGTCAAGTGTTCGGTAGAACCATCGGACTTGGAGAGGTTTACTTTTGGGCTGTTCTCTCAGATATGAGCAAAGGTGTAAGGGCTCTGTCAGGGAGTCTCGATGGAGAAGGTCGGGAATCACGTCTGTCCCAGATGCGGCCAGGTCGCGATGAACGTTTACTATTCTGATCAGACTGATAACCGAGTAGGGGCATGGTGTGAATACTGCAACATGAAGGCCTACTACCACGGCGAAGAACTCGTACAAATAAACTCGTAAAAAAAAGAGCGTTAGCTAGTCCTATTCGGGTGGCGTCGCGCCCTCAGGAATGTTGACTGTCATCTCGCCCTCTACGAGTTTTCGTTGGAGCCGGGCTGTGAATAGTTCGAGGTCAACACGAAGATCTTCCAGCCGTTTTATCGATTCGGGGGTGAGGGTGGGCTTGACATTCTGGCCGCCGATGCGTCCGTATGCGACGGCTTCGAATGGGAACTTTTCGCCTTTGTATACCGTGTATCCTGTCAGAAAGTTGGCGACTCCGCCGCCGACGCCGCTTGCCTCGTCCATCGCATCGATGAACACGTCCATCTCATATTCGAGAGTTGGGTCTTCTTCTTTACGAAACGGGTTGGTCGTCTTGCTCAAGCTCGGTCACCCGTATGCGGGCATGTCTAGCGGATGCCACTGACGCTCGATCATCCCCTTTATCCTTTGCCGGGCCAACCATCCTGCGCCAATATCAGCCACTAGCAGAACGGCCAGCGCATAGTCCGCGACTCCAAACCCAAAAGAGGACCGGGAGATCGCGTACACAACTAGTCCAGCTGCTGCCACTACAGCTCCGAGGATCGGAGCCCAGATTCTCCTCTTTGAGAGGAGGTACGTGCTCGCGAGTGTGCCCACGGCGACTAGGCCGAATAATGCTCTGACCTCGACGGCTATGCTAGGGGGAATCCCTAGAGCACCGACGGCTATGACAATCGACCATACAGCTGTGGCTATCAGTAGGATGCTTGCTATGTTTAGAATGTTATAGCGTGATGGTTCGATCACCGCGGCTGATAGCGGAGGTGTGTATGAGAAAGGTTTGCCGAGTGCTTGGTAGGCGTTTGTTGTTGTGGTGTGTGGTTTGCCCGACTGGACATCGACCGCCGAGTTGACGAATTTCTCGATTAGGATTAGCCTGTGTTGTCCGATTCCGCGCGCGGGTCCTGGCTCCAGATCATAGCCTGGTCCCACGGTGAGTTCCACTTTTGTGTCGGGAGTGCAGGAGTGTGTGAGGGTCATTCCGGGGCCCGTCTGGGTTAGGGTCCAGTCGGACCCTTTGTCGCGAGTGCAAATGAGTGCAGCCCACTTCGTATCGGGCACTATTTTGGGAAGACCGACTTCTGGGGCGAGGTCTGTCATGCCGTATCGTTTGTCTTCGCAGAAGAGCTGGTTGCAGGATCGGCATCGCCACACGTCTACTGCGCCCATGATGTAGCTGTCGTGGACGAGGTTGACGACGCCATAATAGACTACATCGTGCTGATGCGCCTGCAAGACCGGGATCTGAACAGGGCGATGTCCCTGGCCTAGAAAAGGGTTGGCGTCTCTTGACGCGATGGTTCTTGGAAAAGCCCTTTCTTCTACCCCCTATACATAGCTGAGCGGACGCTGCCACGATGTTGGAGATCAGACTGGTCCGTGACGCTCCCGATCGCGTGAAGGAGAACCTGCGACACCGTGGTATGCCGGAGAAGATTCAGGAAGTAGATCAGCTCATTCGGCTAGACGGGGACTGGAGAAGAGGCTTGGCAGAAGTCGAACGGCTCCGACGGAGAAGGAATGAGATCACATCGGCGATAGCCGAGGCGAGGAAGAAGGGACAAGATGCCTCCCAACTCATGAAAGAGGCCGAGACGATTCCAGGACAGATCAAGAGTCTCGAACAGAAGGTGGACGAATATGGGAAACAGGCAGAACAGATACTGCTCAATCTCCCCAATCTCGTTCACGAGAGCGTCCCTGTAGGGAAGGACGAGAGTGACAACGTCGAGGTTAGAAAGTGGGGAGCGATTCCAAGCTTCCAGTTCAAAGCCCTCGACCATATTGACCTAGGTCTGAAGCATGGGCTGATAGATGTCGAGAAGGCAGGTAAGGTTGCGGGGGCTCGCTTCTACTACCTCCGAAAAGATCTTGTTAGGCTCAACTATGCACTCGTCCAGTACGGGCTCGATTTTATTCTGAAGAAGAGCTACGAGCTGTACCAGCCCCCGTATCTTCTACACCGAGATGTCGTGGCAGGCGCCGTTGCCCTCGCCGATTTTGAAGATGTGATCTACAAGGTTGAAGGCGAGGATCTGTACTTGCTAGCCACCGCCGAACACGCGCTCTTGGCATTTCATGCCGATGAGATCCTGGACGGTGGGAAGCTTCCTCTCCGATACGCGGGCATCAGTCCCTGTTTCAGGAAAGAGGCAGGAGCCCACGGCAGGGACACCAAAGGGATCTTTCGGGTCCACCAGTTCGAGAAGGTTGAGCAGTTCATCTACTCAGCTCCAGAAGAGTCTTGGAACCTGCACGAAGAGCTGGTGCGGAACTTGGAAGAGTTCTGGCAGAGCCTCAGAATACCCCATAGAATCGTGAATGTGTGCACAGGCGACATGGGGACGGTTGCAGCAAAGAAATACGACCTGGAGGCTTGGCTACCGGGACAAGGAAAATATCGAGAAATGGCATCCTGCAGCAACTGCACGAGCTACCAGGCCGTCAGGTCAAAGATTCGATACCGGGAGAAACCCAACGAGCCAACCAAATATCTCCACACACTCAACAGCACACTAGTCGCCACGGAACGCGCAATCGTAGCAATCCTCGAAAACTTCCAGAAGCCAGATGGAATGATCGAGATCCCCCTCGTGCTCCAGAAATATATGGGCGGACAAGAGGTCATCCCGGGACCGAAGGTCATGCTGATCTCGGATCAAGGGGCGATGCAGAATATGGCGACCCGGACCCGTGCACGTCATCTAGACAAAGACAAGTCTTAGGCCGATCAAGTAGAGGATTAGTGAAGCGGACACGCCAATAAGTAGAGTCTCTATCCCCGTCCTCCAGAACTTTCGTCCAACCACACGCCCACGCCATGCTCCCACTGAGAACAAGAAGGTGGGGGACACTAGCGCAGCGCCGATAAGTGACTCAGTCCTCGTCTGAAGAAACAGGAATGGTGCGAGGGGAATCAGAGCATCTACAAGGAACGAGAGGCCTATCACACCCCCCATTTTGATGGGATTTGCAAGTTTTGCCCGATGAACATGCAGCTCGTGCATGAGAATGTCTTCGAGAAACTTTGCCTTGTTGGAAGCTATCTGGTCAACAACCCTGTCCGCTTGGTCTCGTGTCAGTCCCTTGGCGACATAAAAGTTCCTCAACTCCGTCTTCTCCTCTTCGGGCTCCTGTTCTATCTCGCCCGCCTCTCTTCTTGCATCGGCCTGGAACAGCTCGTACTCAGAGCGCCCCGCAAGGACGCCGCCGAAGAACATACTGATTGCTCCCGCAAGCATGGAGGCGACTCCCGCGATCTGGATCAAATGAAATTGAGAATCTGATGCGGCTCCGGCGAATCCGCTTAGGAACGCGAGGTTTGTAACCAGTCCATCAGAGACGCCCAGGGCTGAGCTGCCGATATAGCTGCGGGCTCGAATGTGCTTGTGAATCTCCCTTGGCAGTTGCTTCAGCTCGGAAATCATCGCCAGACCCACCAAGAAATCGTAATTGGGTGGTTATTCAGTCTGACCTGCCCATCTTGAATTGAGGCTGAGGGGAGGAGGCTGATCCGAGGCCGAAAGCGGTGCGAAGATACGCGGAATTCCGGTGTGCGGGAATTCGAAGCCTCTAGGCCGGATCGATGAGATCGCGTTTTGAACAGAGGGTAAGTTGAGTTCGGATATCCTCTGCTGGGCGTAATCGAATTCCCCGATAATAATTTGGCCTAACGTCCGATCTAATCCTCCAGGCTGTTCTTGATTCGCGGCTCCAATCTATGTTAGAGTCTCACGTATCAATCCGTTGTGCTGGACTGAGCGGTCTAGCGAAACCTTAGCCGATGTATTCGCGTTTCGTTTCCCGGATTTCTGCGATAAGCTTCTTGAGTCCCGAGATTTCATCCTCTTTGAGCTGTAACTGATCCTTCTGCTTCTGGATCACTGCAACTAGCTCTTCGACGTTCACGTCCGCCTTTCTGAGAGCGTTTATGGCTGGTGTTGCGGGCGGGATCTCGGGCAGCTTGATGGAGCTCGCTATGGCTTCCCATCTTGCGATGGCTGAATGAAGTTCTTCTTTCCTCTCACTTGCTTTGAGATATTGTTCTGATTGGCTTGCTAGTTGCGCCATCTGCACGGCTATTTCGACGTGCCTAGCAAGGTCGGCCTGTATCTTGAGCCAGGGTTCCAGACTCATCATCAGAGTCTGCTGCATCTCTCGCCACACTCGAGCATCGGCTTCCAGCGAAGCTCGGATATCATTGCCCTGAAACGGTTTCTTCCCGGGCCTCCCCTCACCTTTGGCCGTGGCTTCCTCTTGAGACATGGCCTTACGCAGTAATTGTAATCATTACAAATATATTTTTTTTGGTCGCATCGCGACTCGCAGTCGCAAGACAGTCAGACTAGTGTCCTCTGAGTGACACCAATGCTTGGAAATTGCTCAGGAAATGACTCGTTCGGACCATCCGGATGTTGAACCCGGTTGATGAGCGCCAGCAGGGTGGTAAATGAGTCTGAATACGGTTTCCCTCACTTTTCATGACACCAACGACTGCATGACGGATTATTGCCGTTTGGATTGCGATCAAAGCCTTTATTATCTTCATCAGTCTAAATTTTCGCCAAATTGGCGCAGAGACGAGATATCCAACTGATTCTGGAAATGATGCGAGACAGTCTTCAGGAGACTCTCAGAGAGGCACGTCAGATCAAACGCGCGGCCATCGAGGAGGAAATCTTGATTCGCGTTGCGAACTTCGACAAGACTTGCAACAACGCATTACGCCATGTCGGAAAAGCAGAGAGCCTCTTGAGAAACACCAGCGCGACAGCAAAAGTCGGACGCTGAGAACCCAAAGCCCCTAAATCCCTTACATTGCGCCGTGTCGAAGAGCAATGGCGACGTACGCTGTTTCACGAACAAATACAAGGTTCAACGAGTCGATACTAAAGCCACGAACGTTTACTCCCCACTGGGACTCGAGTGTCTTTCGCTGGACTCGAGAGATGAGCGAGGTGAGCCTGACATCCGGCCAACGGTAAACCTTGTACCGGATTTTTCCCGGGAACCACTTTAGAGACTTTGCCGGAAGAAACCGTGCCGGCGAAAATCGCCTCAAAAGTTTGGTTTTAGGGCGGTGTCATGGCGCTTCGAGGATGTTCCTCTCTGTTAGGCATACACGGGTTCGGCAGGAAACAGACCCGCAGAAATACTTCTTACAAGCGCCTGGAACAGAGATCCTAGTCGTTGGCTATCAAGTATCATAAACCGTACCCTGTTTAGCAGAACCTTAATCTCTTGGTTTCACCGGCTATTCGGTAGGAATTCGGATGAGGGGTGATGACGGGTCACTATTCGGGTTGGATCGCGGGTCACTCACGGCCATTGGGGCAATAATGATGGGCATAGGGATAATTCTCTTCCTAATCGCTGCAACGTCTATGATGCCGTCAACATCAGACCCTTTTGACTTCGCAGCGACCCAAGCCCGGATGAGTTCATCGTTCGTCACAGCGACCATCGGGATGATTCTTCTCGCGGTTGGCTTCGGAGTCTTCAGACTTGGGATGATCAGGCCAGTGACTGCGTATGTGGCGACTGAGGCATCACCTGCGATTGAGCGAGTCTCAGAGGCAGCTGCCGAGGGCTTGAAGGAAGGATTTGGAATAAACCCGCTTAAGAGTGAAGCCGTCGTCAAGGTGAAATGCCGCAATTGTGGCTACCTTGAGAACGAGGATGCGGTCTACTGCGGCAAATGCGGGAAGCGTCTATAATTCGCACTTCTACTCTCTTCAGTGAGCGTCTTGGAAAGCGGAGTCAGGTGGAAACATCCGCCCATTTGGATGATTTCACTTCGTCGCTTCCTCGGCCTCACACGCAAAACTCAGGGCACCGTCCAACTCGACTTTGCGAGGGGAACGAGCCCCGACCAAAGGTAAATATCGAGTCTTGACCTCCAGACCGTATAGAGGAGTGTGGATTGGGGAGGAGAAGACGTCGGGTAGTCCGGATTGTGAAGAAGAAGCTCCCCACGGTATTCATCTGCCCACGGTGCGGAGAAGAAGCGGTTAGAGTAACGATAGCAAAGGACACGGGACACGCAACCGTCCTCTGCGCCTTGTGTAATTTGAAGGACGAGTTCCCCGCCCATCCCGCGGCCCAAGCGATAGACGTCTATTCATTCTTCACCGATAGATTCTACGGTGTAAAGGAACCCCGCGCCATCATTCCTCACGAGAGAGAGTTTGAACATGCTCCAAGTGAGGAGGGACCGGCTGAAGAGGAAGTCGAGATTCAGCCTCCTGAAGCCGAAATGGCTCCTGAACCGTCACCCCGTGAGGCTGTACCTAAGAAGCCGGAACTGGAAGCTGAGCAACCATTGACGGAAGGGGTCCCGCGCCTAGAACCGTCTGAACAGCCCGCCCATGATCAGGGTCCTGCCGAGCCATCGCAACAGACAACGACTCAAGAAGCTCAGTCTAAGACACCAGCGGAGACGACAACCGAGTCTGGGAAAGAGTCAGAGGAAGAACGCGAGCCATTCGCAGACATTCTCGAGAACAAGGACAAGAAGAGATACAGCTCGACCCCGTTGCCTCAACAAACCTCGGACCAGACCAGCTAGCGCTTTAGTCGGTCCGGATTTTTCTCTCCTCGTAGATCGGCGTAAGCAAGTTTACTACGCGGTCGACCGTTGCTCTGTGGGCACGGAGAGCATCGACCACCTCCTTCTCATAGACCTTGAAAATATTCGTCATCGTCATTCTTGGATGAAGTGGGGCAAACCTGACGTTTGGGCCGGTCGCTCTTATGATAAGTCCGCTCGATATCATACGCTCCGCGAGCGCTTGAGCTTCATCTAGAGGAAGGTCCAGTACACGCGCTAGTTCTTGCAGTGTCATGTCATTTTTCTCAAGAAGATTCAGATAAGCCCGAGTCTCAATGGTTTTGATCTTGAACTGACGCTCCAAGAGGTCGGCTAGTTCTTTCTCATCCACCGGTCTTCGCTTGAGCGAGCCTGGCACAGGCATAGAACGAGGTTTGCCGGTCTAGTATTTCATATTGAGGGCTTCGAATGAGACCGATTTACGGGGAACTAATGGCTCGAAATTCTAGAGAAAGCAAGAAGCTTCTCGAATCTGCATCTTCTCTAGTTGCAATGAACGCAGGTCGCTGAATGCTTCTCGACAGGAGGCAGGAGTTTCAGAATCAGAGAGATTGCTTCGGACATGGTGAAGTTGGACGGTTTCGAAGAATAGTTCTGGGTCCAAGCCAGAGTCTGCACGAATGCGACATGCTTTGTCATCAGCTGCCATGACCTGTGCATGACTCCCGCCAGTTCTTGAGATTCCCACATGCTCGTCTTTAGGAACGGGGCTATGAGCCTCAGAATTCCCGGCATCTCAGACCGATGCAACAGACTTGGTGCTTTGATCGTAAACGCGAGTCCCACCGCGGATCCGGCGGTCAGCCCAACCCCAAGCAATACCGAGTCGAGAGTCAGACCGAGCAGTTGCACGGGAGTCTCGAGATTGAGCGCTCGGAACAGTCCAAGGAACGCTAGGACTAGAACAGGAGCGAGGAAGGCCAGAACGGATAGCGCTTTGTCTGCATTGAACCACGAGGGTAGATTGGACTCTGCCGATACTGTTCGAGAGCCACCCTTCACCATTGTTGTCATTGTTCGCTCGCGTGTCACCCCGATGTACTCATGTGCAGACCGATGCTTGCGAGGTCTCCCGCAACGACTGAGCTTGCTCCTCTAATGCTGATCTGTATCAAGTAGTCCGTTTGAGCACTGGCTGTGAATGTCTGGTCTGGTGTCGGCAGAGCATCTCCTCCCGTCCAGCTCATTCTTGCAACTTGCTGTGTTCCGTCTTGAGATAGGATTGTTAGAGTGACATTCGCCACTTTGCCAGTATTGGTGATGGATCCTATCCTCACGCTTACCGTAATCGCTTTTCCGGCGGTGTTCGCAATCCCATAGGTGGCGTTTGAGTCGTAAGTTGTTACGTCGGCGTAAATGTTGTAGTCCAGCGAGATTGTGTTGGAGAATGTTCCATCAGACCAGTGAATGAACCGGACGTTCATACCTGCTCCAGATGCGTTCAGACCAAAATCATAGGCGTAGAGGGGCGAGGAATAGACGAGGAACGCGACGCCTAGGGTCACGCCAACTATCAGCAGTGCTTGAGCGATCTTGAGTAGGGGAGTTGTCGAGAGTTGACCCGGTTTAGCTGATTTCAAGTCTCCGTTTTCCTCTTTGCGGCTATATCTGGTGTCGTTGGCTTTGGTGCGAGAACAAACGAGGCGATGAAGAAGACCTCCCAGGGCAGGGTCGTAGTCCCCGCGTTCTGATCTGCGATGAGTGATATGGATTGACCGTTGCTCGAAACCGTCTGTGAAGACTCTGAAATCAAGATGGAGTAGTCTAATTTTGCATAGCTCGCGAAGAACATGGTGCCGTTGGGCACATCCTGGAATGACACTCGGCCATTCGCGTCCGTTATTCCTGTCGCGATCTTGCTAGACGACCCGTACTGGGTGGAGTTGTATGCTGTTACGTTGACGGACTGGAGTACTCCCTCTTGATTTGCGGGCCTAACCGTCACAGTGATGTTGTATATGTTTGCTCGAATGTCCAGTGTCTTGTTGGAATCGAGGGTGACAGGAAATGTTCCATTGACCCAGTACCCGAAATATTGGACCTTGATCTGGACTATGCCGCCCACGCTCGTCCAGTTTGCCCATCCGTTTGAGCTTGAAACCTGTATTTGTGAATCCTTGTAGACCAAGGCTCCCGGGATCGTATCTGTGAGACTCCAGTTTCTCACTCGCAGGTTCAGCGAGCAGTTAGTGAAGGATACGGTTGTGGAGAGTCTCGTTTCTGAACCAACGGTCTCGCTTCCATAGCCATCGTAGATGATGTTCATGTGACTGTCGTTGGCGCCTCCTCCTTCGGGAAGTAGGGTCAGCCGGAACCTGTCATTGGTCTGTAGGCCAATCCCAGATCCTGCAATGCTGATCGTGTAGAGAGTCGGTGTGAGAGCGTTGATTGTATTTCCTATGAAGGCACCTATCGATCTAATGTTGCCCCCGCTAGAACTCGTCAAGTCGAGGCGGACATCCAAAGTGGACAGTGTAGTAGCGGTGTCCGCCCAGACATAGAATGTCCACGTTCCGCTTGCCGCGCACCCAGGCGTTAGGAGATCAGAATACCAGTAGTAATTGGTGCCTTTGTTGAATTGTAGGGTTGTTTCTGTCTGCCCTGAGGGAGGAGCCGTGGTGTTCATGCGCAGTCCAAAGGGAACAGGTATAGGTGTCTGAGGCAGTGTTCTGTGCAGATAGTATGTCGGATCTATGGCCGGGGCCAAGTCGACCGGATTCTTCCCAGGTGGGACCACTGAGAAACTGCCAAGGAACATGTAAGCCAAGACCATCAGCATGCAGAGGCCGCCCACCCTTCGAGGCGCAGCCAGCATGGTATCATGTATCCTGCCTGAACAGCGCCGTGCGACTCTCAAGATTGAGAATAAGAGTTCCGTAACATTACGCGTCCCCGACCGGTTACGTGATTATGAAGAATGACTCCGTCCTGTACGTTAACAGCACTTACGAGGGGAGTTTACGGTTACGCGTCTTCCCGCGGTGATTAGTGTCAGAAGGCTTAATAGTAATACAGCTGGCGTATTCACTACTGATAGTGGTATAATTGGCACTCCTTGAAATCGAGTTACCAGAGGAACTACAGCCGCAGCTGAAGCAGGTAGGGCGCTTCATTCGTCGAACCCAGAGCGTCTGCCCTGAATGCAACCGGATACTCCCGAGCACCGTTTTCGAGCGGGACAACAAGGTCTTCATGACCAAGACTTGTCCAGAGCACGGTGAGACAGAGGAGCTCTATTTTGGATCATACGACATGTACCAGAAATTCGCCACGTACTGGAGCGATGGTAAGGGGACCCATGCTCCGAACGTTCCAATAGAGAGCTGCGCTTGCCCTGCAAACTGTGGTCTATGCTCGAACCATCTCAGCCACACTGGTCTAGCCAACATCATAGTTACCAACCGTTGCGACCTCACATGCTGGTATTGCTTCTTCTACGTGAAGAAGGGTCTCGAAGGGGCATACGTCTACGAGCCCAGCATGGACCAGGTGCGTGAAATGGTCCGGGCTCTCAAAGCCGAGAGACCCGTACCAGGAAACAGTCTCCAGATAACCGGTGGAGAACCAACCCTACGCCCAGAGCTTCCTGAGATTGTCAAGATCATCAAGGAAGAAGGCGTCGACCATATCCAGCTCAACACGAACGGAATCAACCTAGCACTCAATCCGAACCTCGCCGCCGAGCTTAGAGATGCGGGTCTCAGTAACCTCTACATGAGCTTCGATGGAGTAAGCCCCAAGACCAACCCCAAGAACCACTGGGAGGCACCATACACGATCGAGACCTGCCGGAAGGCAAACCTAGGGGTAGTGCTCGTCCCGACAGTAATCAAGTCGATCAACGACCACGAACTAGGCGGAATACTCCGCTTCGCACAGCGGAACATCGACATCGTCCGGGCCATCAGCTACCAGCCAGTCTCACTCACCGGAAGAATGAAGAAACAAGAACGCGAGAAATACAGGATCACAATACCAGACTGCATCGAGAGGATCGAGGAACAGACAAACGGAGAGATCCCACGCGACGCATGGTTCCCAGTTCCCAGCTGCTCGCCAGTAACACACTTCGTTGAAGCCTTCACCAAACGACCACAGTACGAACTGTCGATACACTTCGCCTGTGGAGCAGGCACCTACGTCTTCGAGGACAAGAGCACGAAGAAGCTCGTCCCGATAACCAGCTTCGTAGATCTCAAAGGACTATTCGAATACCTCGATGAAAAGACTGACGAACTCAACTCAGGAACCAACAAGTACCTAGTAGCCGCGAAGTTCATCAGCAAACTCAACAGCTTCATCGAGAAAGACAAACAACCCGCCGGTCTCAACCTATCCAAGCTCTTGGTTGGAGCCTTGCTCAAGCACGACTACAGTTCAGTGGGACAGTTCCACATCCGGAGCATGTTCCTCGGAATGATGCACTTCCAGGACAAGTACAACCAGGACGAAGAGAGACTACAACGCTGCGACATACACTACCTCACACCGGACATGAGGATCATACCCTTCTGCTCGTTCAACGTCATACCCGAATGGTACCGCGACAGGATCCAGAAGAAATACGGCATCACAGTGGACGAGTGGGAGAAGAAGAACGGCGAAAAACTCGAAGCGAGACTCTACAGGGGAACACTCCGTAGAGGAAAGCATGCTGACGGCTGCGGATGCAGCAGCGTGCACATCGAGCCCATAACCGGCACTTAAGAGACAGATCCCACCAAAGACCTTTTTTCATCCCTCTAGAGTACCGGAGGAACCGAACCAGGAGGCGTTTGAGGCTTACAGTCATCTCTGCAGCGACCAAAGGGCGAGCAATGGGCTACCATCCAAGAAGCAACGACAACAGTCTCGCCCGAGAAGGCGAAACTAGACGATAATCTAGCGTTTACGGTCAGTTTCAAACTTAACGGGGGAATAAGGCGTAACTTCGTACGACGGCTCTGGGAAGCGGCCTACGACGAACATGATTTAGGATTGAGAATGGCCTACCGAGTCGACCTGTCGAAGCTACGGTCCAAGCTCTTGCTCCCGGCTGAGCTGAAACGAGACAAGTTCGTCCGCAGAGGCGTCTTCTTCTGGACCAGAAACCCCGAACTACCTTACAGAGTCTGGGCGACGATCGCAACAGAGTTCGAGACAATTCTCTACCCAAAGACAGAGGAAGAAGCCCAGAAAATGCTCTTCGACGTGACCCGAAGCTTCGAACTTCCAGCATCCAAACTAGGCAAGGGACAACACACGCTGGAAGCAAAGGTCCACGCAAAATGGGGCAAACATATCTTTACCGAACGAGGAGAAGCGACCGCGAAGACGCCGGGAATCAAGATCCGCATCGAATAATCGTCAAGTATTAAAGAAAGAAATCTGAGAACGAGAAAAATTGGAAGTGATCTAAGTGGCAAAATATGACGGAATCATAGGGCAGGACATTCTCACAATCACGGAGGGTGAAAACGAGCTCACCATAATACTGCGAGACAACCGATACCTGTTCGTAAAGGTCATCAACGGAAAACTGGTAACGGAATCAGTCCCCGAATAGCGCGGCACACCATCTAAGTCAACTGCCAATCAGCCCTTTCTACAACCAAGTCACCGTCGCCGAAGGCATTTCGCAAGTGCATCCCCGGCCTGGTCTCGAATCCTTCTTTGTTCTTAGCTTACGATCACGAGACCTTCAATACTATCTTTCCAAAATGTTCGCTCTTCTCCATCTTCGTCTGAGCGGTGGCCGCCTCTTTCAATGGGAAGACGGAGTCCACCACAGGTTTGAGCCTGCCGTCCTCGAAAAATGCCAGGACCTTGAGCAACTCTCCTCTTCCTCCCATAAAGGAGCCCATCAGAGAGAATTG
>VBBG01000208.1 GCA_005882905.1 Candidatus Bathyarchaeota archaeon
GATTGTGGCTCGTCCTCGCTACGCCCTCGGTCGATTCTAATTCCATCAGAGCCGACCCTAGCTGGTTCTGTTTTGCATCCGCAAGTTCCTGTTCCTCGACAGGATCGTTTCGGACTCGCTCGATCTCCTCTTGCATCAATTCATAGGCCTTTGCCACGTTCCGCGGATTCACCCCTGCAAGCGCGGTCCAGCCGCCACCTGCGAGCCCAGCGTTGAGGAAAGACGAGCAAGAATAGGCCAGCCCCTCCTTGTCCCGGACCCTCTGTCCCAGTCTGCCCATGAAGCCTAGCTCCCCGAGGATGGAGTTGAGCAGATTGAGCGCTTCATAGTCAGGGTCCGTCCTAGAGGTCGCCATCCCTCCGATGAGAATGTCCGATTGCGTCTTGTGAGACATGAGAATCTCTCTCCTACTCGCTCTCGACGACGGATCTACCGCGGTTCTCTTCGAACCGAATTTTTTGTTCGTCTCTCTCTCCCCGAATGTCAGACGGGTCCAGCGGGTTGCCTCCTCCTTCTTGATCAGTCCCGCGAATGCAACTATTACAGGGGATCTGGCGACTAGTCCATCGAAATACTCTTTCACATCACTCCGGTCAAGGCCCTTCACAGTCTCCGCGGTACCGAATCTGTCCCTCCTGTATGGATGGCCTCGAGGATACATTAGGGCTGAGAGTTCTCTCATTCCGCGACGGGTCGTGTCGTCGTCTCTGAGCCTGATGTCAGTCAGTAGACCTTCTCTCTCCCTTTCCACATCCTTTGGAGCAAGAGCGGGCCTAGAGAGAACATCCGCTACAATTTCCAGGACCCGTTTGGTCCACTGGCTTGTCATCCTTGCTTGAAAGACAATGCTGTCTTGGGAGTTGCGGAATGAGGCTGTTGCTCCTACCGACTCAAGGAGGTCTGCAATCTTGCCTGGTCCTCGTCTTCTCGTTCCTCGGATAAAGAGCCGCGTAGTAAGTTCGGCGACTCCAGGCTTTCCAGATGGTTCAGACGAGGTTCCCGCGAGGATGCTGCCATGAATAGCTACCGTCGGATTGTTAGTGGCTTTGTAGAGGAGGCATCTGGTTCCAGGACTGGGTTGTTCCTCTTCGACGAGTCTGGCGAGGTCGGTGTCAAGAGGCATGGTTGTTCCTTATGCCGACGCAGCTGCAGACAGTCCTGTTCTGCTCCGTCAAGTATTTAGCAGCAATTTCGGATACTCGATCGGGCGATACTTTCTCCAGCTTCTCTACGAGCCCAGCCATTGTTTCAAAGGAGGCTATCATCTCGAAGATTCCTATGACAAAGCCTTGGCGTGCGACCCCGTCCAGGGTGTAAGCGTACTGGGCCTTGATTTGCGAGATCGCTCGTTCTAGCTCATGCCTGCTTGGAGGGGTTCGTCGAATCTTGTCGACCTCTTCCATCAGGAGTTTCTCCGCCTTGTCGATCGAGACTCCGTCCCAGACGGTAGTGTCCAGAGCGAAGACCGACGGGTCGATCGTCGGCCAGAATTCGGAGCTGGCCTCGCTAGCTATCCTTTTCTCAACGAGTGCCTTGTGAAGTCTGGCACTTCTTCCTGAGGTCTGGCCTGGGCCGAAGGCGAAGAGCCGGACCCCGCTCAGAATCGCGTCCAGCATCATCAATCCGTAAATGTCGTCGCTCCCAAAGTGAGGCGTATGGTATGCGACCTTGATGAAGTCAGCCTCCCCTGGGGTCCGAAGCTCGACTCGTCTCTCGCCTGATTGAGTAGGTTCCTCGACACGCGGGTCGGGAGGAGGCTCGCTCTTGGTCAGAGGCCCGAAATACTCCTGAATTTTTGGAAGTATCTTCTTCGGGGAGAATGGCCCGACGACGACAGCCATCGCGTTGCTTGGAACATAGTATCGACGGTAGTGGTCGAAGAGGTCGTCCCGGGTTATCCTGAGAAGGTCCTGTTTCAGTCCGCCCTCAGACCACCTGTACGGGTGAAATCTGAAGGCTGACATGAACAACTCTTCGGAGGCCAAGAACTCAGGGTCGTTCTCGTTGCCCTCCCTCTCCGAGACCACGACGGTCCTCTCTGACTCGACCTCTCGCGGGTCGAACGCGGCGTTCATCATCCGCTCCGACTCGATGAGCAATCCCTTGTCTATCTGGTCTGCTGGCAGGATTTCGAAGTAGGCTGTGAAGTCTTTCGATGTAAACCCGTTGTATTCGCCTCCGACACTGCTTACCAGCCGCCCGATGTCCCCCTTGTTGAGCTTCCCTCCCCCTTTGAAGAGCATATGTTCGACCCAGTGCGAGATTCCCGTCACGCCAGGCCTCTCGTTCCTAGATCCGACCCTGTAGATTGCCCAACAGCCTGAGACGGGCGCGTTTGGGATCTCTCGGATCAGAACTTTGAGTCCATTGTCTAGGACGCTACGGCTTACCTGCAATTCTTTGAAGAGAGAGGCTGAGCGCTCCAATCAATCACGCCTGCTGCTTTGCCTAAGTCACTTCTTCAGCTGCGTTGTAAGCTCTTCGAATTGTGATTGAGAAATAGCATCCATGTCCAGGAGACTCTGGGCGAGTTCGGAGATTCGTGTCACGGAATGCAGTGTTACTCCTTCCTTGAGAAGGCGTGCCCTTCCTCCCTCTTCTCGATCTACGAGAACCAGTGCGTCCTCGATGACTCCCCCCTCCGCTCTCAGGGTCTGAAGCGCTGCCAGTATATTGTGTCCCGTGGTTATCACATCGTCCACGAGAAGCACTCTGTCTCCCGGAGCCAGAATGCCCTCGACCATCTTCTCTCGCCCGTGATGTTTGACCTCCTTCCTCACGTAAACGAGGGGTTTCGAGAGTGAATAGGCAAGGACTGATCCCCATGGTAATCCTCCTGTAGGGATCCCACCAATCTTGTCGATAGTCCGGATTCTTCTCGCTTCCTCGACGAGTAGTTCAATAGAACTCCGGAACGCGTCAGGAAAACTTGGAACTATCCGGAGATCTAGGTAATACGGGCTGAGTTTGCCTCCTGAAAGAGTGAAGACCCCAAACTTCAGCGCGCCAGTGTGAATCAGGATCTTCGGAAGTTCTTTGCCGGTGGATTTGAGCAAGGTTTGGGTCAGGCTCTCCGATCTCTCTAGAGTACAGAATGCTTGGTATCCTGTGATAGCGATTTAAAGGCAAGCCCGAGAGGAGGCAGAGAGACGCCACCTTGGAACTATGGTTGCCGTACGGAGAGACTGAGATTCCGATCCGGATTCCGGACGATAACTTCTATCGAATCCTAGAACCCAAGAAGCCATCAGCGGTCGGCGATGTGAGGGCGCTAGTCGAAAATGCGCTTGAGAATCCTCTCGGTGGCTACTCGCTAAATGGCGCGGTTAAGCCCGGGGCCACTGCAGGCATTGTCGTAGACCCAATAGTCCCACTTGACGCTAGACGCGAGGCGGTAAAGATTGTAACCTCACGCCTCCTATCGCTCGGAGTAGAGAATACCAAAGTCTTCCTCCGGAAGCGCATGTCCAGAGTGGAACATTCTCGAGACGATGGAAAGCCCTTGGACCCTTCTCAGAACTCGTTCGCCGAGATCGGTAAGACCTCGATGGGCACAATCGTAGATCTCGATCCCGAGCTGATACCTTGCGAAGTCAAAGTCAGCATAGGACTAGCCATGCCACACTTCGCGAGCGGCTTCAGCGGAGGACCCGAGATAGTTATCCCCTCGAGCTCTTCCACACGCTCGATAACAAAGAATCGATCAATCCTCACCAAAGGCTTTCCAGATCCACTCAACCACACTGACAATCCGATTCTCTCCGATTCGCTCGAAGCTTGCAAACTGACGGGACCAGTCTACAGCCTCTGTTTTCTGCCCGACGGTTATGGGGGTGTCGCCGCAGCGTTCGCTGGAGAACTCGAGTCTGTTTTCAGAGAGACCTTATCACAATACGCTCAATTGCATAGTCCGCGAATAGAGCGAAAGCTCGACATTGTCGTTGTGTCTGCGGGCTCTCTGATGGGAACCGACCTGTACCACGCGATACGAGTCGTTTCTAACGCAATAGGGGCAGTCAAAAGGGAAGGAACCATAATCCTAGTAGCGGAATGTTCTCAAGGTGTCGGCGATTCTGTTTTCCTGGATTACGCTCGAAGATTTCGAGAGCCCAAGGAGCTTTCGACAGAATTGGGACACAGGTTCAAGCTCGGTGGCCACGTCAATCTCTTCCTTCAGTACGCATTGGAGAAATGCAGAATACAACTAGTATCGGTACTTCCCGAACTATTTGTCCGAGACACTTTCAATCTGAAACCGTCTCAAACCGCCTCCGAGGCTGTACAGAAGGCCGTACGTGTGGAGGGCAAGGAGTCAAAGATACTCATAGTTCCGAAAGGAGACTTCACAGTTCCGACAATGGAGTCTTGAGCCACGCTTAATACCAAACTGTCCTTGAGTTGATCGTGGATCGTCATGCGACCGAGACGAATGCTCCCTACCATCCTGATCATCGCGCTCTCACTCTCGTCAATCCCTGCTGGTCATTCCCAGGCTCCCATAATCATCACCGAACAAGGCTTCGGGTTGAACCGGTCATCACCTCTCACTATCAAGATAGTGTTTCTGGGCATAACTGAGAACGATTTGAACTCGACCTACCTGATGAGCAACGTCACCCTTCCTACCCTGAAGTACCAAACCATTCTCGCGGGGCCATTGAACACAGGCGTCGTCTACAACTTCCGTTATCAGCTGGTTTACGCGGACAATTCGACGGTGACCAGTTTCGCACAGTACTTGCGCTCAATACAGAAGAATGAGACGACCACAGGGACATCGGCGTTCATCAATCCGTACTTTACAAATTCCACCACTCTGTTACAAGCTCGTAACGTCTTCTACGACGCGGACAAGGTCGAATCATGGCTAGCGTCTAACATGACACTCTTCGGTGGCAATCCTGTTCCAGGATACACCCTTTTCATAGCCGACCTACACAACTTCACGATTCCATCGTTCACATACTCTCAGTATCAAGCCTACAATCTACGTTGCAGGCTCTGCCCACCACCATCGGCCATCGTCACTCCTCACTATTACAATAGAACCAGCACAGACCCAGACTTGGGCCTGGTAAACACGCGTCACTACATGACTGGCTGGGGAGGAAGCGGCCGATTCTACTACATGGACCTCTCAGCTGGACCCAGCTATTGGACGAACGAGCTTCCCGTCCAAGTCGCATCTCAGCTTCGAGGAGTCGACACGGGTAGCTATTACGGCAAGCTCTGGATGAGCCAGTTCGTTGGATCTTACGTCTTTGGAGCGGTCTACAACCTGTTCGCAGCCGATCAGCTTTATCCGGTGAACTATTCACAGAGCTACAATATCCAACTGTTCGTCTTCGACAACCGAACCCTGACCGAAAAGTTTGCCCTTCCATTGAGCAGAACAATCAATCAGACTCGGATTCAGGAGACTCTGGCCAGCCTCGTACCTTTCGCAAGGGTGACAGTCAAAGTTAACCCTGCAGACATAACAGATTATCCTGGGCTAGCCGGGATCGTAGCGAACGCAACTACAAAACTCATAGATCCGTCGATCCAGAGGCCGATAGTGGACGGGAATCTGGTCTACCGCTGGTTGACTACAAATGGTCTGGGTCACGTTACGAGCTTCATCAATGTTACTCGAACAACATCAGAAATAGACGTCCCAGGATTTCTTTTCGCTTTCAAAGGAAACTACACGTTCGGAGTGCCTGTGAAAGAAGATATTGCGTCAGCCGATCCGGGGCGTAGCTTCGCAGGAGAAGCACTGGGCGATATGGTCCTCATCGGATTATCTCAATCAGACTTCATGCTCGGCAACAGCACGACTCCCAGACAGCCCAGCAAGGGAGATGGATTCACCCATGCTACCATTCATGAGATGGGACACATGGTGGGCTTGAACCATCCCTTCATCTACGATCTGACAGAAGACTTCACGGATACCGTAATGGGCTACTACGCCTACAGTCTCAACTATAGCCAGTTCGATAGGGACACTTTTCTACGAGGCGTCAACGACGAGCTACTCTCCTTTGCACAACAGACATTGTCAACAGTCCAGAATACAGTATTCAACTCCGGAGAAATATTACGAGCAGAACAGAACATCGCCCAAGCGGATAAGATGTACCAGGCCATGAACTATAGCGGAGCAGTCCCCTACTCGTTCGCCGCTGCCGAAGCTGCCTATTCGGCGCAACAGCCTGCTGGAAGCGTAATCTCCCCGAGCCTGGTTTTCGGAATCATCGGCGTCGCAATTGGTGTTGGTATCGGCGTTTTGTTGGGGTACCTGATCTTCCGGAGGCGGAATCATGTGGGAGTCCAGCATAACCGATGCCCCACGTGCCAACAACCGTTGAGGTGGGATCCAGTACAGATGCGCTGGTACTGCGACACGTGCCAGAAGCCGATCTGACCTAGTCGTCTCTTCTTATCCTGAATGGAAGCAAGATTTCAATGTGCGGCCTATCATCAATTCAATTGTGTTGGCTTTGATCGTGACCGGGCGGCATTATCTGGCTCATGTAGAGACATCTGTTCCACGCGAGCTTGGCTTCACGAACACCGCCAATGCGTCCGCGATTGCCCGGAATGTGATTCTCACCTCTCTGCCATGCAGGTCCAAATTACCTCTGATGTCTTCGACTGCCCTGAAGCCAGCTGCGCCGATGGCGAGACCCGTGGTCCCTAGCCTTAGAGGCGTTACTCGACTGTCAACGATGACGACGCCAACCTGCTTTCCAAATTCTTTCCCGATCTGATCACGCAGTGTTTTAGCGGAAAGGTCGGGGTCGTGAGGCCAGAGAACCAACGAGTTTAGAGGAGCGTTCTTTCTGTCAATCCCTGCGTTTGCAACAGCGTAGCCGTCCTTGATTGTGAGGAGCGCTCCTCTGACTCCTCCAATCACCATGTCAGACTCGTCTAGGACTGCTTGCGCAAACGGCGATGTTAGAGAGAATCTTCTGGCCAGTCCTATTGCTTCTCGAGTCGGTTTTATCCGGTGAATGTCTCTGATCCTCTTCTCGGATATTCCTACAATTTTGCTGGAGACAGCTACAATATCCTTGGACCTAAGTCGGACACGGTTTCTGGCCAGAGTCTTGGAAAACACTCGGAGAATCGAATCGCCTGGTTTGACGAGGGTTGATTCTAGAGGATAGACTATCACTTTCGCTCCATTATCCCGATCTCCTCAAGAATCCCTGCGATCTCTCCAGAGCGGACCATCTTGCACAGGAGTTCTATGTCTTGGTGCGAGGAGCGGTCCTCCTCTAGCGCTGGAACTTTCCGTCTGATCGCCTGGTACAGTTTCTTTGTTCCCGTTCCCATATTCTTCGTGCCTCTCAGATGGAGTCCTTGAGCCGCTACTAGAAGTTCGATGGCTATCACATACTGGGCATTCTCGAGAATGGTCCTCGCCTTGTAAGCGGCACCTGGGCCCATGCTGACGAAGTCTTCAAAGTTGCTGGATGTCGGGATCGAGTCACTGCTGGCGGGATGTGTAAGTAGTTTACACTCGGCGACGAGCGAGGTTGCTGTGTATTGGACAGCCATCATGCCGCTGGCCAATCCGGGCTTCGATCCTCGTCCGACGAGGAAGGGTGGAAGACCGTTGTTGAGCGACGGGTCAAGGAGAGCTGAGGTTCTTCGCTCGGAGATGTTAGCCAAGTTGGATAGCGCTAGTGACATGAAGTCAAGAGCCATTGCTACAGGTTGGCCATGAAAGTTACCGCCGGAAATACAAAGACCATCTCGCGGAAAAACAAGCGGATTGTCAGTCGCGGAGTTCATCTCCACCTCTAGGACACTTTTGCCAAAATCCATCGCGTCCCTCGCAGCACCCATCACCTGAGGGGCACATCGGAATGAATACGGATCTTGAGGAAGCCCATCTGACGGGTCTCTGCTGGTCACCGTGCGAATCATTCTGCTCCCCTTCAGGAGGAGCCTCACATGCTGGGCTACCGCTTGCTGGCCGGGGTGAGGCCTAAGCCTGTGAATTCTCTCGTCGAATGCGTCTATCCAGCCGCCCAATGCTTCGAGAGATAATGCGAGAGCCGCTTCCTCGCTCGCCAAGAGTTTGTAACCATCATGGAGGCACAAGCCGCCGATCGCGACCATTTGTTGGGTCCCATTGTTCAGCGCGAGCCCTTCCTTTGCCTCCAGTTCTAGCGGAACACTGCCAGACACTCGTAGAGCATTTCTGCCGGAAATCCATCGTCCGCGTGACTCTGCTTGGCCTTCTCCGATGAGCACGAGGGCTATGTGAGATAATGGTGAGAGGTCGCCGCTGGCACCAACAGAGCCCTTCTCGGGAACATACGGATGTATTCTCTTGTTGAGAAGACGAACAATAGTGGTCACTACTTCAGGACGGATACCCGAATTGCCTTTGAGAAGCGTGTTCGCGCGTAGGAGCATCATCGCCCTCACAACATCTGAAGTGAGGGGTCTTCCCACGCTGGCGGCGTGGCTTCGGACAAGATTGGTCTGGAGGTGTTTGATTTCCTCAGGAGGTATTCGAAAATTGGCGAGAGCTCCGAATCCGGTATTGACTCCGTATATCGTCCCCTCTCTCTGAATCAACCGTTCAAGGGCCCTGCGTCCATTCAGTGTACGCGAAAGCGCTTCCTTGGAGATAACGGTCTGCGCGCCGTTTCTAGCTACTTGTAAGAGCTGGTCGAGGTTTAGATGAGATCCATCTATCGTGATCTGGGCCAATGTTTCACGGTTGCTCGCGGGAGAACGGTCTGGGGCAGATAAGTATTGGTAGCTCAGCTGAGCATTGGCATGCGCAATCCCCGCTGCCTAACTATCCTCTTTGCCGTGCTATATCCAGCATCGGCGTGACGGACTATTCCTATGCCAGGGTCGACGGTCAGAACACGTTCTAGTCGTTCAGATGATTCAGGCGTTCCGTCGGCTACGAGGCACATTCCTGCATGGATGCTGTAGCCCATACCGACTCCTCCTCCTTGATGCACGCTGACCCATGTTGCCCCGGCCGCCGTGTTGAGAAGCGCGTTCAGGATAGGCCAGTCAGCTATCGCATCACTGCCGTCTAGCATTCCCTCGGTCTCTCTCCGAGGTGACGCTACGCTTCCACAGTCTAGGTGATCGCGTCCAATCCAAATCGGGCCGGAGAGCTTTCCATTTCTGACCATTGTATTGATGAGTCCTCCGAACTGGGCTCTCTCTCCATAGCCGAGCCAGCAGACTCGCGCAGGGAGCCCTTGAAACTTGACATGTTCTCGCGCCTTCTCTATCCATCGACCCAGGTCGGTATTGTGCGGAAAAGTGTCTAGGACCAGCTCGTCTATCTTCCTGATATCCTCCGGATCCCCTACGAGAGATGTCCACCGGAACGGGCCTCTTCCCTCGCAGAACATCGGTCTGATGTACTTCTGGACAAATCCGGGAAACTCAAAGGCTTCCTTCAGCCCAGCGTCGAAGGCTTGCTGGCGGATATTGTTGCCGTACTCGAAAACGACCGATCCTCTCCTGCCCATGTCGATCATTGCCTTGACGTGGGTCGAAATGCTCTTCGTGGCTCTTTCAAGATACTGTTTCGGGTTGGACTTTCTAAGCTGGTCAGCTTCCTCTTTTGATAATCCGGCGGGATAGTATCCGTGTAGAGGATCGTGGGCTGAGGTTTGGTCGGTGACTATATCGGGGATCATCGATCTTCTAACAAGCTCCGGATGGACCTCTGCAGCGTTCCCGAGTAGCGCAATACTCATGGGAGTATGTTCTCGTTTGGCCTGATTCACGATGTCGATTGCTTCGTCGAGATTGTCCGTCCACTTTTCGACGAATCCGTGCTTGAGTCTTCGCTCAATTGCACGTTTGTCGATCTCGACAGCGAGGGTAATGCCGTCGTTCATAGTTACAGCCAGAGGCTGGGCTCCGCCCATCTCTCCCAGACCGGCCGTGAGGACGATTCTTCCTTTGAGACTCCCGCCAAAATGCTCCCTAGCGGCGGCTGCAAGAGTCTCGTAGGTTCCTTGGAGGATTCCCTGTGTTCCTATGAAGGCCCAGGAGCCAGCTGTCATCTGACCGAACATTATCAGTCCCTTCTGCTCCAGTTCGTAGAAATAATCCCATGTCGCCCACTTGGGCACCAGCATACTGTTGACGATCAGAACCCTCGGCGCCATTCGATGCGTCTTGAAAATTGCGACCGGTTTCCCGCTCTGTACCAGAAGCGTGTCTTCTTCTCCCAGCTTCTTGAGAGAATCCTCGATCGCCTCGAGTGCGTCCCACGAGCGTGCGGCCTTCCCGGTTCCTCCGTAAACTATCAGGTTCTGAGGATCCTTGGCCACCTCCGGGTCCAGCACGTTGTGGAGCATCCTCAACGCTCCCTCGATCTGCCAGTTCTTGCAATGAAGAGTGGTACCAGTAATGACTGATGGGCTC
>VBBG01000216.1:0-516 GCA_005882905.1 Candidatus Bathyarchaeota archaeon
GCACTCGCCGGGGTCGGAAACTGTGCAAGCGCGCTGATCCAGGGCATCCAGTACTACCGGAAGAATCCTCCGAAAGAAGACGGCCTCATCACCGGGCTGATGCACCCAAACTTCGGACCCTACAAGGTCGAAGACATCAACTTCGTAGCCGCGTTCGAAGTCAACAAGAAGAAGATTGGACGGGATCTCAGCAAGGCGATCTTCACCGAGCCCAACTCCGCGCCAAAGATCAGTGATGTGCCGGACATGGAAGTTACGGTGAAGCCGGGACCAGTGCTCGACGGAGTGGCGCCACACATGAAAGACGCGTTCCAGGTCTATAGCAAGACTCGGACGAAGCCGGTTGATGTGGCCGCGGAGCTGAAGGATTCTGGTGCAGAGATTCTCGTCAACTATCTACCGGTCGGTAGTGAGAAGGGCGCGCGGTACTATGCGCAACAGGCGCTTGATGCAGGCTGTGGTTTTGTCAACTGCATCCCCGAATTCATAGCCTCGACGGAGAGCTGGGCGCAGAAG
>VBBG01000216.1:622-4662 GCA_005882905.1 Candidatus Bathyarchaeota archaeon
AGAGGCTTCACTCTAAACGTATAAGCAAGACGACCGCTGTTGCCAGCCTGATCCCGTACCAGGTTCCGACACGGATAGGACCCTCGGACTATGTGCCCCATCTCAGGAACAAGAAGATCTGCTACATCTACCTGAAAGGCCGAGGATGGGGAAACATTCCCCTGCAGATTGATCTCAAGCTCGCGGTTGAGGATTCGCCGAACAGTGGTGGAGTTGTCGCGGACGTTATCCGTGCTGTCAAGATCGGCCTCGATCGTGGGATAGGCGGACCCTTGACCAGCATATCCTCCTACAGTTTCAAGTATCCGCCTGTCAAGATTCCTGATGGCCAGGCGCTCCAGTGGGTAGAGGAGTATATTCAGGGAAAGAGAGATCGCTAGCCGCGTCGGCCCTTTCTAGTCGGAGTCGTCGGAGCCTCTTCCATCCAGTCCGCATTCAACGGTCCCCTCTGCTTCCACTCCTCATAGTGCTCCATGATCCCGGTGAAGAGTAGTGGTAGGCCGATCGTCGCGTCCACGTGGACGGTGCACTGCTCCGCGTTGGGATGGAGCTTTCCCCACGACTGGCTCTCGGGCAGCTCGCAGCCAGAGAGTCCTCCGAACTTGGGATCGTCGGTCGTCACCTGTATCGCGTACGCGTGCGGAGGTACGGGCCAGCCGGCTATCTCCGCCATCGGGACGACCTGCTGGATGTAGTTCTTCGGCGTGCCTCCCCCGATGAATATGACTCCCGACTTGGGGAACTGGCGTTTTAGCCCCATTATCTCAATATTGTCCATTAGCGCGTCGTAGATGGCAGGTGGAGCGTTCCGTTTCATCTTCTCGTTCTTGTAGACTGTCAGCGCCATGCCGATGCTGCTGTCGGCGAGTGCCGGGACGAAGACGGGAAGCCGCTCCCTGGCGGCGGTTGCTAGTATGCCGTAATCGTCGCGTATCCTCTCGCCCATGAGCTGGAATATTTCCCGGCTAGAGTAGGAGCGGGGCTCGAGCGTCTCGGCGAACTTCTCGACGAACTGGTCGGCCTCTGTGAACTTGACATCGTCCGCGTAGGTGTCGTAGACCCGGTCGATCCGCATCTCGCGCAGAGTCGGGTCGTCGATGTGGTGGTGGGCCATGTAGTGGCGTCCACCGAGAGACTCGTAGAGGTCGTGGCTGAGATTGGCGCCCGTCGAGACGAGAACATCGATGGCGTGGAAGCCGATGAGATCGCGGATGATCCGCCGCATTCCACCAGGGATCATGGCGCCTGAGAGGCCGAAGAATATCATTGGCCTCTCGGGATCGTTCAGCATCTTGAGCCAGATCTTGTACGACTGGCCAAGTTTCCGGCTCTGGAACGAGGTCGCGTTGAACGCTTCGAGCACCTCACTGACGGACCGGACCTTTGCAACATCGTAGTGTTGCACAGGATGTTTGAACGCGTCACCTCTCGGGGAGAAGCGGATGCTAGAGGATGATTGCGGAGAATATTCCTTCGCGTGCGAGTTGTGATTTCTTACCGTTCTCATTTTATCGAACTTGGACTAGCTGAAATGTTGCTGTTTCTATATTAAAACTAGCCTTGCCCCTAAATTATCACTTCTCTGTCAATACAGAATCGATCAATGCGGGAGAATTTTTCATTCGAGAAGCTCTAGCTCGTTCATTATCCGCTTGTAGTGTGAGTTGATTACTTCCCACATCTTGTCCCGGTTCACACCAGTAACCGTCTCGCGTTCGAATGATAACGCGAGTGCTTGCTCGGGGAGTTTGAAGCCGTCGATCTTGATCTGTGGCAGGTTGAGCTTAGACAGATCCTCGTTTATCGACTGCTCGAGCTCCATGAGCCGTTTAGGAATCGACATCCCAGATGACAGCGGGGATTGTGAGCGAGAGTTCGATATTTAGCCGCTGTAACTATCAGTCCTGCTCTGATGGATTGGCCCGATTCTTAGGATGAGCCTTGGCTCTGGACACCTATCTCCTGCTTGAGTTCCATGTAGGCGCGGCGTACTTCCTCGACGGACGCCTCGTCCTCGAGTGTTGTCACGTCTCCGATCGGCTGTCCTATGACGACGGCGTGGACTACTCTGCGCATTATCTTGGCGCTTCTCGTCTTGGGAAGCTTGGAGACGATGAAGATCTGTTTCAGGCTGGCGACTGGTCCGACGCGTTCGCGGACCCACTGGTGCAGCTCCTTTTCGAGTTCGGGTCTGGAAGTCTGGCCTGCTCGTAGTATGACGAAGGCGACCGGGACCTCGCCCTTGACCTCGTCCGGGACTGCCACTGCCGCCGCCTCCGCTACGGCCGGGTGCTGGATAAGGGCTGATTCGAGCTCGTACGGCATAGTCGCCCGCGTAGAAGCTGCCTGGGAACCGGGTCCAGTAGACGTCCTTGTACCTCTCAGGGTCCTTGTGGATGGTCAGAGGCATGCCGGGCCATGGGTTCTTGATGACCAGGTAGCCTCGCTCCAATGGTTTCTGCTGCTGGCCGTGGTCGTCGACGACGTCCGCGTCTACTCCTGGAATCGCGGGTCCGTTGGTTCCAGGCTTCATAGGGACCATGTATAGTCCGGGGGTGTGGCTGACGAGTATTCCTCCTGTCTCCGTCATCCACCATGTGCTGCCGAACGGGACCTTGTCCCTGCCGACGTGTCTTAGCATCCAGCGGAAGGCTTCGGGGTTGATCGGCTCGCCAACCGAGTGCATGAGCCGGATTGTGCTGGTGTCGTGCTTCTTGACCCAGTCTTCGCCGTTGCGCATGAAGCTGCGGATTGCGGTGGGCGATGTGTAGAGTATGTTGACTCGGTGTCGTTCGATGATCGAGACCCACCGGTCGGGCTCGGGATAGTCCAATGCGCCCTCGTACATGACGCCTGTGACGCCTTCCATTAGGGGTCCGAAGACGATGTAGGAGTGGCCGGTCACCCAGCCAATGTCCGCGGTGCACCAGTAGACATCGTTGTCCTTTACGTCGAAGACCCAGCGCATCGTCGCGTGCAAGAGTGTGAGGTATCCGCCGACATCGTGGACCTGGCCTTTGGGCCGGCCGGTTGTTCCGGAGGTGTGGAGTATGTAGAGAGGATCTTCAGATGCAACCTTCTCAGGCTCAACATAGACGTTGCTTGGGACATCGCGGATGACATCGTGGAGGAACGCGTCGCGGTCATGATCCATTGCTACTTCGTTGCCGACGTGCTTTACGACGATAACCTTCTCTACGCAAGGAGCGTTCTCGACCGCCTTGTCAGCTATCTCCTTCAGCTTGATCATGTTCCCTCTACGCAATCCAGCGTCGGCCGTGATGAGGAGCTTGGCGTCTGCGTCCACGAGCCGTTCTGCCAGAGAATCTGCGCTGAAGCCGGAGAAGATTACAGTAAAGCATGCGCCCAGTCTGGCTGCCGCCAGCATCATCATCGGAAACTCCGGGATCATCGGGAGGTAGAGTCCGATCGTGTCGCCCTTCTTGATCCCGTAGTTCTCGCGGAGAACGTGCGCGATCCTGTTCACCTCGTGATAGAGGTCGCCGTAGGTGAGCTTGCGGACTTGTCTGGGTCCGTCCTTGTCGACGGGCTCGCCCTCCCAGATCATGGCCACCTTGTTCCTGCGCCACGTAGCGAAGTGTCGGTCCAGGCAGAGCTGGGACGCGTTGAGTTGTCCGCCGGTGAACCATTTGTAGAAGGGCGGGTTGGAATCGTCGAGAATCCTGCTCCAAGGCTTGTACCATTCCAGTTCCTGGGCTACACCGGCCCAGAACTGTTGGTAGTTGGCGACGCTGGTCTTGTGGACTTTGTGATAATCGTCTATGGAGAGAAGATTCCGCTTGTCCTCGGGGACTATCTTCTCGTCAAATGGAAGGGTCCAGTTGACGGACATTGCTGAATCATTACGGGATCGGTTCTAATAGGGATTCTTGATTATCGGACCGACGTCGGGGCTACGGATCTTTCCTGGCTGGCGTGTCCTTTGAGGTGCAGGACCGCGTGCCAGCACCACGCCGCCGAGGGTTAGCCGGTGACGGCATGGACAGTGTCCTGAGACGCTGAGAAGACAAGACCTGATC
>VBBG01000209.1 GCA_005882905.1 Candidatus Bathyarchaeota archaeon
CTGCTTCTGGGCCTTAGCCTCGGGTCGGTGCCTTTCTGGTAACTTCTTTCGAAGTCTCAGGAGTCTCAGAAAACAGATCCTTCGGCATTCGCGATAGAACGTCGGAGAATGTGTCCCTACCGGTCGATCCTGCGACTCCAGGATTATGTGTCCTTATCCGGTTGAACAGGTCGTCTATCTTGTCAGCGGTCTTGCCCTTCTCCTTGATCGTCTCATCAAGATCCTGACCATCAGCCTCCAACCGCTGGACCTTGGCCTGTAAACCCTCGATTCCTTTCGAGACCTCCAACATCCCAGTGACCGTTGCCAGGGACGACTTCAAGCCTGTCAGCTCCTTCTGAAGTCCCTGTCGATAGCTGCCGAGCCTGTCAAGTATGGGCTGGTAGAGGCGTAGAAAGTCGCCCATCAGATTCTCGAACTGCTTGATCGCAAGGGTATACCTGTCCTCTCTCTTCTTCTCGGCGAACTGCTTGGCTGTCGAGATGAGTTTCTCTCTAAGAGTTACTCTCTCAATTACATCATCCAAGACTTCGCGTATGTTGTACGAGTCGTCGAACATCGTTTCCCGCATTAGCAATCGAGTAGAGCGCCGCAGAAGGGAGCCTTAAGAAAAGCGTCACCAGCAGGATGCAGATGGAGTACTTTGGGGTGTTCAGTTCACATGGTCTGTGGCTGAATCTTGCCCGCCCTGCGGCTCTTGCGAAAGTAGAAGGCAACTCCTCCGATCACTACAGCAGCGGCAATAGCGCTTAGACCCACATAGAGAGGGAGATAGCTGCTACCGCTCGAGGGAGGATTCAACGCGGGTCCTGTAACGTTGACAAGTCCAGTCATGGTGGTTGGATGAACACTGCAACGGTAGGGATATTTGCCCGGAGAATAGAAAGTGTAAGTGAACGTTTGGCCTGCATGCATTAACGCGCTTTGAAAGATTCCGGCTCCAGATTGTGTCTGGTTGTCGGATGTCACCGTGTGCACGTCGCCTGAGTCTGTTCCGTTGATCCAGAACGTCCATACCACATTGGTCCCTGTGGTGATATTGATGTTCTGGGGTCGAAAGTGGTAGCTGACGATCGCGACGTTGTAAGTCGGAGAGCCTTTAGCGTCGATTGTCACCCTGCTTGAAGAGAAGACTCCAGCCAGTATTATTATCGTTAGAATGCAAACGCTCTTGTCGTTGCGCAAAAAAATGGAGAGAGCTCCGCGAAGTCTGCGGAGCCTATGGGGTCTTTGGTTTCCGCATGAAAGCAATGTACGCCACTAGTATGAGAGTTATTATCGACACTGCTAGTGCGCCGATGCTGAAGGTTTGAGCGTTGCTGGCTGCAGACTGTGTCGGGTCTGAGACGTTTACTGTCGTGGTTGCGTTAACGCCAGGGCTAAACGTCTGGTGGAGGTCATTGACAAGGTCAAGTCTGATAGCGTGGGTCCCAGGGGACAGGGTCATCGGAATGCCGCTTGCACTTGCCCATAACGTGTAGTAGGCGCCGTCGACCCAGACGTGTATGTGACCTTCGTTGTGCGCGGCGATCCCACCCGCTCCAGGAACAGTCGTATTATAATTGGTGGTAACGGTGCCTGGCTGAACCAGCGTGAAGTTATTGACATAGAATGCCACGAGGAATGTTGGTCCAACAGCCTGGTTACTGTTAAGTGCGCCTCCCGAGCCTGGGCTCAGAATCACAATCTTGCATTTCGGATTGCATGCAGTGGCGGCAGCGTGAGCTAAGGGCGTTCGCGAAGGAATCCCTAGCACAAATATCGCGAGAACGAGCAACGCTATGAGGAACCGTTTCTTGTGTCGCATGTTTCTTCCTATCGTGGTCGCACCTAAAGGGGAGCTTCATTAAACTTATTCAAGGATTTGATGTGCCTCATTAGAATGCTTTTCTCAGCAAGCAACTCTAAGAATGAGGGTGCTCCCTCTATGATGTGTTGCTTCTGGCGAGCTGCATTTTACTAGTCAGCGTCCATCTAGGGAAGAATTGTATAGCGATTGTTTATTAGCCCGTTTCTTCGCCTGCGCTCGCACGTGAGTAATATGCACCACAGTAGAGTAGTACATTTTGAGATACCGGCCGACAACGTGGAACGCGCCAAGAGCTTCTACAAGCAAGCCTTCGGGTGGGACATCAGCCAGTACCCCGGAATGGAGTACCAGATGGTCAGCACAACAGAAGTAGACCAAAAAACTCAGCAGCCAACGACTCCAGGTGCCATCAACGGCGGAATGACAAAGCGCAACAACGAGATCAAGAACACGGTCATCACGATAGACGTTCCGGACATCGAGGCGACGCTGAAGAACGTTGAGAAGCTGGGCGGCAAGATGGTCCGAAAGAAAGAGCCAGTCGCAGACATGGGATTCACAGCCTATTTCAAGGACACGGAAGGAAACATCGTAGGCCTCTGGCAGAGCGCACGCCGCATGTAGACACGATAGTCATGGGTCGGCCGGACCCCGTCTTTTTCTATCCCACCGAGCTTGTCCCGTGGAAAGTGTTAGCAGGCTATAATCCTATAAGCTTATAGGAGAACACCATGGTAGTAAACCTGGTGACTGTCGATCGCAAAGACGACCATACAGGTGGACGAGGACATAGCAAGACTCCTCGAGCATCTCAAGAGGGAGAGGGCTTTGAAGAGCTATTCAGAGGCTCTTCGAGAGATCCTAAGCGAGAGCAAGACTCTGAAGAGGTCTGAGCGAGGAAGCCTGCCGAGACTCAAGCCCTTCTCGAGAGAAAAAATTGACCGTTTTGATTGATTCCTGGTCCTGGATAGAATATTGGAAAGGGAGCCGGTACGCCGAGAAGGCCGCCGAGTACATCGAAGGCACAGACACGGCCGTGCTGTCAACGGTCAACTTGGCTGAAATCTACTTCTCAGTCCTAAGGGACTATGATGAGAAGAAGGCTAGAGAGAAGGCTGACACTGTCAGAAAGAGAAGCTTCCTCATACCGGTAGATGAGCAGATTGCTGTTGACGCTGCACGGCTCAAGCACAGCCTCAAGCTCCCCCTAGCTGACAGTATAATCCTCGCAACCGCCAGAACCAGAAATGCGAAGATAGTTTCAGGGGATAAAGACTTCAAGGGTCTACCAGACACTCTGTTCATAGCAGATTAGAACTCTAGCCTAGCGCACGCCGCGTGTAGACGCGATTGTCATAGGTCGGCCGAGACCCATGTTTTCAAGATCCAAGTCGTCCTAGCTTGTAGTTGTTAGCGGGATTCGGTTACTTGTCTCGGCCCACCATTTGCGGAAGTTTTCGACCGTGGCTTCAGGAGCTCCTTCGAAAGTAAAGTGTCTCACACCGGGTAGAAGGTAGGTGCTGTGGTTGGTCGTCTCCTCTGCCCAACGTTCGTGCCAGTGCTGGCCGGTCATCGGGTCCTGATCTCCAAACTGGATCAGCACAGGCGTGTCCCGGAAAGCGGGGAGGGCCTGGTCGAGTGCATTTTGAGTGGCCGGGTCCATGAAACTGGCATAGAGCTTCAAAGTCCGGTTCCTCGATTTTCTCTCTCTGAAGGGTTGAGTGTACTGGGGTCTCTCTGCCTTCGTCAATCGTCGAGTCCCCAGGGCCATTTTTGATCCCATCGACCATGCAAGAAAGTTCGTGTACCTGTTCACAGCCCGGAAGACTCGACTGGTGAAGACCCGTAGAGGCCAGACTACCATACGGTAGGGTTTGATAGACCAGCCGAATGTTCCACCAACGACAAGGCCAAGAACTCGATCCGTGTGATCCGACAATGCAAGCACCACGGTAGGTCCGCCCCCATCATTCGCCCAGGCGACAATCCTCCGCAAGTCTAGAGCTTCCACAAACTGCTCCAGTACATCTGCCTGCTCTTGTAGGGTGTAGCGGTAACCGTCCGCTGCTTCCGAAAGACCGTAGCCTGGAAGGTCGGGTGCTACGCATCGAAACTCGTTCTTCAACTGTTGGATATGGTACCTGTAGGTGAAGCTCCATCCGGCCCCGGGGTGAACGAAGAGAAGGACCGGAGCATCCCTGGGACCCTCGTCAACATAATGCACGCGATGACCATCCAGAATCATCCATCTATCCTCGAAAGGATACAATTGCGAGTCAACCCAATCAGGTCTACGAATATCTGTGGACCCGATTTCGCCGTCCGTCTTGTCCCGGATCTCGAAGCCTGGATGACGCTTCGCCTCTCTCAATCCTGCCCGGTTCAGCTGATCGGTTTGTTCTGCGTTCATGTATGATAAGAGGACGAGACATGATTTAGTCGTGTGTTAGGCTCTGGTTTCGATTTAGGGAAGGCGCACGGGATCGGCCAAGCGAATGAACAGTAAACTGACAGAAAAAAAGGGAGAGGCCCAACTTTTGAGTTAGGCCGTTCAGTCGGTCAGGTGTGTATAGTCACAGAGTATGTCCCGGTGGTGCTAGTCGGACCGGTAGCCGTGAACTGGAAAGGTCCAAAGCCATGAACGTCTTCTAAACCACCAGTCCCATCATTGACGACAAAGCCACCAGCGCCGGTTCCAACTACGCCAGTGCTGTGTCCCGTAATTACTAGGGTTCCCAGTGCACCGTCTAATGTTCCGGTAAACGTTCCCGTGTCGCTGGCGATGAATGAGCCGTCTGGATGAATTATCTCGGAGCCTTGGGCGATTCGGGTTCCGGCGAAACTGCCAGTGAGGGTCGCCGTTTCGTTGACCGTGATGATCGTGTTGCCACCAGCTGTAGTAACTGAGAGAACTGTGAATGATGCGGTGAAGGTTCCAGTGGCGGTGGTCGGTGGGGTCGCATGCGCGAATGGTGTAAGCACTGTCAGCAGTGCGAATGCCAATAGGAATATTGTTTTCATTTTTCTTCGTCGTATGTCCTTCGAGCGGTCTCATTTACTCCCGTGTTAGGTCTGACTTTCGATTTAGGGAGGTTTTTCTATGAACACACACCCTCGACGAGTGTGGACTCGAAGGATTTTCGTCTGCTGGTTGCGCTTCACGAGAATGCTCGTCAGAGTTACAGGTCCCTCGGCCAACGCGTCTCTTTATCCGCCCCGGCAGTACGCGACCGACTGAAACATCTGGAAGACCGTGGAATCCTACAGGGATACTGGCTCTACGTAGACCCGGGCATTTTCGGTCGAGAAGACCTGATGGTCTTCTACAAGGGAGACTGGAAGCGAGAGGATGCGCTCAAAGCCCTCGCTGCAGACGATGTCGCCTTCGTTACATGGAAGCTGGACGGAGGCCTGTCCGTACAGATATGGCCGCATGATCGCGGAACAGCAGTCAAGGCTCTAGCTTCCGCACTCGGAACTCGACCGTCCGGGGAGACTTTCACCGAGATTTCGCGAAAGTTTGAGATGTCGCCCGTCGACTGGAGAATCATCGATGCTCTAGTCGACGATCCGACAATGCCCTTCGAAGCCCTCACAGAGAAGACTGGGCTGAGCCCAAAGACATTGAGGAAGCATCTCCAGTCATTGATCAGAAACGAGACCATCTTCATCATGCCGCGGCTTGGCTCCCTTGCAGACTCTGGCGAGGTCGTCTACCACCTCGCGGTCACAGGGAAGGTAGGACTCATTGAACTCCGACGGACACTCGGTGAAGCATACCTGGTAAGCGACACTCACCAGCCCCCCATGAAATATCTGCTATGCAGAGCCAGCGACCTGGCCGATGTCACCAGCCGGACCCAGGCCGCCAGGAAGATCCCCGGAGTCGAATCTGTAGAAGTGACCTTGAACCGAGAGCTACTTGTTGCAACCGATCATGTCCACTCACTCGTCCGTAAGAAGATCAGAGAATGGGAGCAAACGCGACGCCGCTAGCGCCACACGTACGTGGAACATGATAGCGAGACAGGGCCATATCGGAAAACAAGCACAGTCTCCTGTGAAAGACCCATAGCCTAGGAAACGGACCCTCCAATAGCGTTCCAAATGCTCGTTTTCCTTGCGGTTCCTGCTCGTTTTCGGCGCTCTATATTCGCGCATTTCCGGTTCAAAACGCTACCAAGAGCCGTAAATCGCTGGAATCGGAAGAGTCTATCATCTCACCCCCCTCCCGGGGGGGGACCATCATCTTGATCAGGTCTTTTCGCTAAATCATAGTCCTATGCTGTTGATCGTGTTTCCTGAATTTCCATCGACGACCAGGACGATCTTGTTTCCCTTATGATCGTATCTGACAAACCAGATTGGCACGTGCAGGAGTTCGGTGTCAGAAACGTCTACCTGAGATTGGATCTGCTGTATCATATGGTATTTGGCGTGAGCCTTCTGCGACTGGAGTTCATCCACAAGTGTCTTGGCTTGATATCTTGCCGAGTCCTCGCTGATATCTCCGTTCAGGACCTTGATGCCTTTAGGATACTGCGAAATGTCGAAGAGCGTCCTCTCTTGGAGAGCGAACTGGTAGTCGTGAGGCTGATACATTGTCAGAGCTTTCAGCGCGACGATGGGGAAGTTATAGTTGTTATCCATCTGTATCGCTCTCCTCTGGCCTCCGCCGCCCATTCCTCCTCCCATCATAGAACCGAGGACCGCCCCTGTTAGTAGGGGACCGCCGAACCCGCCTCTTCGGCCACCCATCCCGGCCATCACCCCAAATAATGCGGCTGTTGTGGCGACCGTTGCGCCTTCTGCGACCATGTCCGTGGCTATTAGGGCGGTTCTTGCCGAAGTGGCGACGAGCCAGTACGGCACGACTGACAAGTTCATCTCTTCGAGAGTCGAGGACTCTTGCAGGTGTCTATGGAGCAGGCCTGTGTCCATCATCGATCTGACTCGAGCAGATATGTCGTCAGTGCCCTGGATTCTCAACGGGAGCATCGTCTGCTTCTGAATATATCTCCCCAAACTTGGGAGCTATAGGGGCCCCACAACTCGGACACTTCAGAGATGTCGCCGTCGAGGGCGCAAGCACTTGAACAGAATTCGATAAACTACCGCTTTGTTGAGCAATTCTCGTCTGGTTGGACTGACTTGCGCCGCATCTGGAGCAGAAAACGGCGTCATCCGGTAGCTGTGCGCCGCATTTCATGCAATACATTCGAGCGCTTCCTGGTTCAATCTGTCCAGAGCCGTTATGACCTTCCTAGTTGTTTTCCAATTACTTTGCCGTCTCTTTATCCTTTGGAACCTGTTTGAGAAACTCTCGTGGGTACTCTTTTGTGTTCAGCAAAGAGAGGAATTCGCCTTTCTTAATCGAGTCTCTAGCAGCCTCTAGCTCCTTCCTCTGCGACAGATGATCGTGAACCTTTGCCCGAGCGAGAACGTCTAGGA
>VBBG01000027.1 GCA_005882905.1 Candidatus Bathyarchaeota archaeon
TTGCTGCATTACGAGAGGCCGCTCTGATAGTAGCAGGGCGTAGCCCGTTATAGAAATGCTCTTCGGCGGCCGCCGCTCTCTGGATTGCCGATAGTGCGATCTGCTGGCTTCCGCAAAGACCTGGCGCCCGGTCGTATTTCACGCGGTCGGTTGAATAATCGTCTCTTGTAAGTTATGTGAATATTCAATGAATCCTTTTGAATTGGCAGTCAGTTTGAGAAGCCTGTCTTCTATTGCAACCCTCGCGTAAATTCATGTCAGACCCGATTGATGAAACATCCTCTTTGTAATCAGAAAGAAACTTTGAATCTGGTGCGGGGGGTGGGATTCGAACCCACGAAGGCCTTCGCCACAGGGTCCTAAGCCTTGAACAGGCCCGGCTCGGCCTTCTGCCCATTAGACCTGGCTCTGGTACCCCCGCAGTTCCGACGCCCGGACCCAATCCCAGCGAGGGTCGTAGAGACAAGTTAAGACTATTCGCCGCAGGCCAACTAGCCCGAGCCTCCAAGTCCAGAGTCAAAAACTGCGCAACCTCCAAGCAAACAACCAAAACATAACGCTCCAGCGCGCCCCATTCCGGCCCGAGAAAACCCTCCCGGAACCTGACCCCGAAGACCAGCCCCCGACGATCCCACCACGAAACCAGGCTCCCGCCCGAGTGTTACCATCCACGGTTACCAGAACCGTTACCATGCTAGAAATCCCAAAAGCAGTTGATCCTCACGACACAGAAGAGCTGCTTTGAGAAGAAACCCATCCGGAAAATCGCCCAGAACAAGCCCGGATCTGCAATCCGGGAGGAGGGTCCCAGGCGGCTGGTTTCGCACGCTTGAAGGGCCCCCACGCGGCAACTACTGAAAACCGCCAAACAGCCCGTTCTGCGTGAGAAACCGATAATCTCGCCCAGAAACGTTCCAGACAGTGAGACGACCCCTCCAGGATTTTGAAAATAAAAAATTTCCCGCGACACAAACCAGCTCTTTGGCACACGAGAAGGCCCTCGGCACGGCTATGATACTGGCTTTGAGCCCTCCCAGAGATACTCGAAGTAGCTCTTCCCAAACCTGACCAGCCCAATATGATCCGAGGAAATAGCCAGAGTCAAACCCTTCTCCGGATCCTCACCCAATAGTATAATGATCTGATTATCATCCGAGATGATCCCCCCTCCAAACATCTGCTCCCGGGTCCGAACCTGGGCAAGCCCCTTCAGCCGCCGAACAGTCTCCCGGCTCGTCGCCAAGGGAAGCATAACCGAGACGTTAACCCCCTTCTCTCTCATCAACGCGAGAACCGGGAGAGCCATTGAGACTATCGCATCTGGAACGACCGGCATGGCCACCATCAACTCTCGCCGGGTCCGTGACAGCGTCTCTTTGATCTTGTCGAGTATATTGTCTTGGCCCCTCACGATCCATATGTCCGGCTTCTCCCGAACTCCCTTCTTCTCATAGAGCGGCTGAAGCTCCTCCAACGCATCAGCCTCGCTCGACCTAATCGTCGTCTCAAACCGGACCCTTGACGATTCTAGAGCGGTTGAGGGAGCCTTGGCGTAGTACTTGCTCGGACGGCCTTGCTCCAGCTCGACCCATCCCTTCCGCTCAAGATTCCCGATAATCTCGTAGATCTTCGAATAAGGAATGGAGGCTATCCGGCCAAGCTCACTAGCGGCGAGAGCCCCAGACTCGACGAGGGAGACGTAAGCCTTCGCCTCATACTCTGTAAGCCCAAACTCCTTCAACGCCCTCCGCGTCTTCTCACTCACAACCAACAGTCAACCCACCACACATCCACCCATCGATAACGGTACAGAATGCCGCTTCGCTCCGGTAATAGGGTGTAAATACCTTCTCCGCCACCTTTCTCAATGGAACCTGTCCACTACGTTGATCGATAAGCAGAGCGTCATCGAGAGTCTACGCGGAGTCCTCGACCCGGAAATCGGGATCAGCATCGTCGATCTCAACATGGTCCGAGACATCACAATAACAGACGACCATGTCAAGGTAAAGATCGCTCTGACCGTCGCCCACTGTCCTCTGGCCAAGACCCTACAATCCGACGTGGAGAAAGCATTGAGAAAATCCGGCCAGGTCCATTCAGTCACGGTTGAGACGACATCGATGTCGAAGTCAGAGCTTGATGAGCTCAGAACAATGCTTCAGAACAAGACGGCCAAGACAGGAGCTGAGCCCAGGACGAACGTTGGCGCTGGCATCGAACGCCTAGGGAAACGGGAGATCAGGAATATCATAGCAATAGTCTCAGGCAAGGGCGGCGTAGGAAAATCATTCGTCACAAGCATGCTCGCATGCGAACTCCGCAGACAAGGCTACGAGGTCGGAGTCCTAGACGCAGACCTCACAGGACCGAGCATCGCAAAGGTCTTCGGACTAACCAACCACCCCTCCAAGAGCCCCGCCGGAGCCATCACGCCGATCGAGACAAAGACCGGGATCAAAGTCATGTCGATCAACCTCGTCCTCGATGATCCGGGAACACCCGTCATCTGGCGAGGACCCATAGTCAACAGCGTAATCCGGCAGCTCTACTGGGAAGTGGACTGGGGCCCGCTCCACTATCTGCTAGTAGATCTACCGCCGGGCACGAGCGACGCCCCGCTGACCGTGTTCCAGTCCCTCCCGCTTGACGGGGTAATCGTCGTATCCTCCCCCCAAGACCTAGCATCTCTAATCGTGACAAAGGCGGTCAACATGGCAAAGAAGATGAACACCGAAATCTTCGGACTGATAGAGAACATGAGCTTTCTTGAATGCCCCGGCTGCGGCGAAAAGGTCCATGTCTTTGGACCGTCCCAAGGCGAGAAACTAGCAGAGCAACTCGGCATTCTCTTTCTCGGGTCAATCCCGATCGACCCGATGATCGCTCGAAAATCCGACGAAGGACGGATCGAAGACTACTCCTCTCCCGCCTTCCAGGCAACCGCAGACAAACTCCGGCTCAGAACCTCGGAGCAGGTTCAACAGCTCATGCAGGGGCTGCCCATCGCGTGGGCGGTCGAGCCCGCGAAGAGCTAGACCCTCGTTTACGCGCATTAATATCTGAGTCCACACCCCATAATAGGAGACTCCGACCACTTCGCGTTGTGAACCAAATGGCTAGAAAGACGCTCAAGAGGAAGAAGGGAAAGGCGAAGAGAGAACCAAGAAAGTCGAGCCCTCCGAGACGCGTCGAAAGAACCTCTCCACAAGAACGTGCTTTCAAAGCCCCTAACAAGAGCCCGATCATCCCAAGCGTCCCGGCTTCCGCTTACCGGGCACAACCAGCCGTCTTGCCACACGATCATCCGGTCTTCTCGATCAAGATAGGCTCCATCAACGGTGAGACCACGATCGGCGACTTGATAGTGGCGTTTCCCAGAACCAGGGATGTGCTGATGAAGCATGGTCTAAGGTTTGATGTGGAAGATGCCGGATATCTTTACATGACGCTGAACATCTTCTCCGCAATACATGGTCTCGCGGCCGGCAGCCTCGTGCAAGAACTCCACAATGTTTCGCTGGAGCCGCCTCTACAACCACCTTCCCAGCAACTGCGGACCGTCACGGCAGTCCCGTCCGTCTAGACCGGAACCCGTGCTATCTCGCCGCTTGCACGGCTCGCGCTAGCTACGGGGCAACGGAAGAAACAAATGCCGGTTTCTTCACGCGTTGTTGAGTGGAAGCTAGAGCAAGGATCCTCATCACGGGACTAGTCCAAGGAGTCTTCTTCAGACGAGAAGTTACCGATCTAGCTAGAAGGCTGGGACTCGCAGGCTGGGTGCGGAATCTCTCCGACGGGCGAGTCGAAACCCTAGTTGAGGGTGAGAAGGACAGGCTCGACGAGCTCATAAAATTCTGCCACGTGGGACCCAGAGGGGCCAGAGTGCGAAATGTCGAGGTCGAATGGTCAGACTACAAGGGAGAATTTCGCGGTTTCAAAATAACAAGGTGACACCCTTTCTCGGAGAACAGAGACCCAAGCTAGTGAGTCCTCAGGCCAAGACTAATAGTCGGATCGGCTCTATCACCAAAAGGTAAATGAAACCTGGTTTTGAGATGTCGGTCGCTCCGGTGGTGTAGTCCGGTTTAGCATAACGGCCTTTCGAGCCGTTGATCGCGGGTTCAAAAGCGGCAGTAGGCTGCGGGAAGTCCCGCCCGGAGCACCAGAAACGCTTTTCTACTAAACCTGGTCCGGCGACCTCTCAGCTGAGGGACAGGTAGAAGAACTCTAGCCGCGTATCAGATGAAGAGAGCAAAGGTCAGAGGTTCTCGTAGTATTTCCTTGCGATCGACACAGCCTCTTGAGGCCGACTCGCAGCGGTCTTATATTCCGGCTTCGAGTTTCCAGAAACTGAGGCGGCTTTCTCGAAGAACTTTCGCACCCCTTCCGCATCCCCGCGGTAGAGCTCTATCCCACCAGCTATTCTATACCATACCTCGGCCCTCGTCTTGTTGCCAGTTGATTCGAAATTGGTCGCTTGGCTCATCGCTTCCTCTAGTGACGCAGTGATCCTCTTGGGGTCCAGGAAGAGTAGTCTCGACATTGATTGGTACATCTCGGGGTCGTTACTCGTTATTTCTTGGAGTCTGCTCAGCACCGTGGGTTCCGGGCCCGGATTGGACTGCGTTTGGGTCTTCTTCCTCCCAAACAGACCGAATGTCAGTTGACCACAACCTTACCCCAGTTAGGATGGAATCGATAAATGGAGCCCATTTAAGAGTTCATTCCGAAAGTTTCATACCGACCATTCATGGTCGAAGTTCGTGATTTGGGACGATGAGTCTGGAAGACAAAATGGTGCGCCGACGAGAATTGAAGGAAAAGGCTCGGAAGAGGAAGAGGGGCCCCTATCGTAAGGCTTCCAGTGGGAAACTGATCAAATACTAGATTCTACAGCGTAGGAGTCGGCCGGGGAGCGCCGTGCGGAGGGTTCTTAAGACTCGAGTATGGTCCTTGAGTCTATCACGTCTTGAACCAGGAGACGACCATCTCATCAAGCGCGTATTGGTATGCGTCTGTATTTTCCCATGCTACTGGGCTCAATGGTTACGAGTTCTGAACAGCTGTGGTTTCCGAAGCATATAGTGCAGTGCTCGACATCCCATGCTGGGTCCACCTTATGACATGTCTCACACATTAGGCCGAGTGCACGGATGTCTGTGCATGCCTGGCATAGTTTCTGAGAGACGGCAATTGGGCTGGGACTTTGGGAGAGCATGGAAGCGATGTCCCTGCTCATCTTTTGTACTTCAGGGGCAGACTCGAGTTGAACTGCTTCGCCTCGAACTTGGTGGCGGTACTTGCTGACAGCGGCCTGCGTCACTCCAAGTCTGGTGGCTACCTGCTCTTGTTTTAGTCCATAATGCTCGAGGAGTTCGCGTGCCACCATGGCTCGAAGTGCTGGAACTACAGACTTAGACGCGATCTCACAGGGGATTATCAAAGAAACAAGCACGATTAATCCTACAAGCTATTTAAACATGACTTATGTCATACTCCGACCACTATGCTCTTGCGTCGTGTTATAGGAGATCTTACGAAGAATCTGGATATACTGGGGAGTAGAGTTTTGAAAGACGGAAGTCCAGAGAAACTCGTCGCCGACGAATGTATAAATGAAATTACGTACGACCTAGTTGAGTGATGCTCGATGGTCACAGTTGATGACGTTACGCGGGAACTAGAGAAGGTAGTAGACCCAGAAATCGGGCTTCCAATAACCGAGATGCACCTTGTCGACGAGATAACCATCAAGGAAGACGGCGAGCTATTCATCAAATACCATCTCACAGCACCCTTCTGCCCTCCAATATTTGCAGAAGACATTGGAATGAATATCCGTCAGCTCACCTCCAAGCTTGATGGAGTGAAGAAAGTTACAGTCGTACTCCACGGCCATGCCCTAGCCAACGAGATCAACCAGAGGGTCAATCCCGATTACAAGCCAGCAGCCTGAACCTGGGTTGTCCGTTATGATCGGATGATACTTTCGACGAGGAACTCTGAGCCGGTCGGCTTAGGATATATAGTGTCCCTTTTTTACCCAGAGGTGTCGTCCATCCTTCTAGTGGAGTATTCAAGAATCGTATCCTTGGTTATCGGCTCGAAGCAAGAATTTTTCTATGCTTCCAGCCTCTTGGAGGACGAATAGTCGTTGAGTATAACGAACAGCTTGACTTGGATGATCGGCGGCCCTCAAGGCAGCGGCATCAACTCTGTCGCCGAGAACTTCGCCAAGGCCTGCATCAGAGGCGGGCTTCATGTCTTCGCGAATATCGAGTATCATTCCAACATCAAAGGAGAGCACAGCTATTATCGGCTGAGGGTTGACTCGAGGGAACTCCAATCCCATGTCGACTGGGTCGACCTCCTCGTCGCGTTGGACAAGGAGACGTTGTTTGGGGACCTCAACAAGGTCCATCCAACTCACGCGGGGCATCGGCATGAGGTCAGCCCGGGAGGCGGTATAATCTACGATGCCAGTCTAAAATTGTCTCCCGAGGCTTTCGGAAGGGACGACATTACTCTGTTCCCTATCCCATACATGGACCTCTTGATTGACGCGTTGAAGGAATTCGGAAAGGAGCGCGAGCTGAGCAAGTACCAGGTCATGGTTAACACGATTGCGCTCGGTGCCTCATTGGGATTGGTCAACTACGATTTCGGATTGGCTTCTGAGGCGATCAAGGAAGGCTTCACTGGGAGAAAGGCCGCTCTTGGAGAACTGAACATTAGTGCAGCCCAGCATGGGTACGACTATGCCGCGAAGACGTTCGGCCACAACGTTTTCCCGATAAGATTGCAGAGGCAAGCGTTGGGCGGAAGGCGGATGATGATCCGCGGAGTTCAGGCCGTGGCGATAGGCAAGGTAAAAGCGGGTTGCGGCTTCCAGACCTATTATCCGATAACTCCCGCCACGGACGAGAGCGAGTATCTCGAGTCCCACCAAGTCACCTATAATATGATAGTCGTCCAGGCAGAGGACGAGATATCAGCAATCAACATGGCGACGGGCGCAGCTCACGCTGGTCTACGATCTTCAACCTCGACCTCTGGCCCCGGCTTCTCACTTATGGCCGAAGGATTGGGATGGTCGGGGATAACCGAGGCACCAGGTCCTGTGATAATTCTCTGGCAGAGGTCGGGACCGGCAACAGGTATGCCGACGAGAACGGAACAGGGTGATCTCCGCTTTGCCTTGCATGCCGCTCATGGGGAGTTTCCCCGGATGATTATCGCCCCGGGTGATGTTGTCGAATGCTTTTACGACACTTTCGACGCGTTCAACTACGCAGAACGTTATCAGGTGCCGGTAATCGTGCTGGCAGACAAATTCCTCGCCAGCACATACAAGGACATCCAATTTCTTAACACGGACGGAATGAAGGTTGACAGAGGCGACTTTTTGCAGGAAGCGGACATTGTGAAGAACCCCGACTACAAGCGGTACCAGTTGACAGACCTAGGTATCTCGCCGAGGACGAGACCAGGTCAGAAGGGTGGAATCTTTTGGACAACCGGTGACGAACACGACGAATATGGTCACATCACTGAGGCAGCTGATCTGCGCGTTAGGATGATGACCAAGAGGATGAAGAAAATAGAGTTGGCCGGTCAAGTCATTCCAGATTCGAAGAAAGCGACGCTTCACGGGCCAAGATCAGCGCCCATCACAATCGTTGGATGGGGCTCAACGAAAGGAGCCATACTGGACGGGATGGAGGAGCTCGGTGCCAACGGGATCGAAACGAACTTTTTGCAGATACGATACGTGAGCCCGTTTCCGAAGACACTCGTGCAGAAATTATTGTACGGATCTAGTCGGAAGATTGCTATAGAGAACAATTACTCGGCCCAAATGGCCGGACTGATCCGGGAAATGACCGGAATCGCTGTGGACAACAAGATCGTCAAGTTCGACGGACGTCCATTCTCGCAGAACGAGATTTATGAGGGCGTTAGTGACATCATCAAGAATGGAATGAATGAGGTAATGCTTAGCCATGCTTGAGCTAAAGAATTACAGGACTCAGGTCCACAACGACTGGTGCCCGGGCTGCGGAGACTTCGGCATCGTCAACGCGATACAGATGACGCTCCTCGAGATGCAGCTTGAACCACACCGGATCGCGGTCTTTTCCGGAATCGGTTGCTCAGGGAAGACGCCACATTTCATCAACGCGTATGGCTTCCACACTCTCCACGGTAGGGTCCTGCCGATCGCTACGGGCGCAAAGCTCGCCAATCCCAGCCTAACTGTCATTGCTGTTGGAGGGGACGGTGACGGTCTGGGAATCGGGGCCGGGCATTTTGTCAATACGGGCCGTAGGAATCTCGACTTCACCTACGTTCTCCACGACAACGGGGTCTACGGGCTGACGAAAGGTCAGGCCTCGCCGACCCTCCCAAAGGGGCTCAAGACAAAGTCGATGCCAGCTCCGTCGATTCAGGAGGGTGTCAACCCCATAGCGATGGCCGTAGCTTCAGGATACACTTTCGTTGCTAGGAGTTACGCTCTGGATGTTAGACACTTGAAGACGACACTCCGAGCAGCAATCGAGCACCGGGGCAGCGCTTTCGTTGACGTTCTCCAGACATGTCCGACGTATAATGACATTAACACGAAGGAGTGGTATGCCGGTGATGATCTTCCCTCAAAAGCGCCTCGTCTGTATAAGCTTGAGGAGACCGGCTACGACGGTCGTGTGGCAGACCCGACGATCAGAGATGAGGTCAACACGAAAAAGGGAAACGCCCTGCTGAGATCCTTCGAATGGGGGGAGAAGATTCCGATCGGCGTCTTCTTCAAGATGGAGGTTGCCACTTTTGAGGACCAGCTTGCGACCCGAATGCCTGCTCTAGCAGAGAAGCCGTTCGTCGAGCATGACATCTACAATAGGGACATCGTGCCGTTGCTTGACGAGCTAGCCTAGCCGGCGACTTGCTCAATAGTCAGCCTGAAATGCTGTATGGTATACGCATGTCCTGGCTTCCGGTTCTGAATCCCAGTTTCATCGCCAGCGGCGGGCGACGTTTATGCTCTGCGAGCAGCCAGCTCTTCCTGACACTCTCCACTGTCTTCACAGGAATCCCTAGCTCTCTGGTTATCTCTGGGGCCGGCATCCATCTTTCGAGTCCCCAGAGAATTAAATCCAGCTTCTCGTAGGCAAGTCCCAATTCGTTCTCTGCTGTCTGGCCGGGCCAAAGCTCGGGGGAGGATTGCTTGGAGTAGATTCTGGGCGGGAGTCTTAGGTGTCTAGCCATGTCTCTGACTGTGGTCTTGTAAAGATCACCCAGAGGCTGGATGTCACAAGCCCCATCTCCATATTTTGTGAAGTACCCTAGCATGATCTCGCTCTTGTCTCCTGTGCCTACTACGACCCCCTTACTAGTATTGGCATAGTAGTAGAGAATCATCGCTCTTAGGCGTGCTTTCACGTTTCCCAATGGTAAGGTGGCGTTGGCCGTTGAGGGATGCAGCACGTTTGTGGTGGCGTTGATGATGGGCGTGATGTCAATGGTTTCGAGCTTTATTCCAAATTTTCTCGCTACTTCTTCAGCGTCTCGTATGTTAGCTGGGTTTCTCGTCTCATCTTCTGGGAGGCAGAAGCCCAGTGTTCTTCGTCCTCCCACGGCCATCGAGCAGAGAACGGCCGCGACGCTTGAGTCAACACCTCCTGACATCCCGACGATGAGGTGTTTCGCGCCGATTCTCTGGCTGTGAGTCTTGAGGAATCGTATGATCCCCTCTATTATCTCGTCGCGGTCGTGGAGGGTTAGAACGTCTGCTCCGAATCTCGAGCTCATTACGGCAGCCCACGTATGGAGGGAAGGATAAAACGGGGATGCTAGCTGACTACTCTGGAGGGTCGTTCCTCTGAGGATAGGCTTCGGAATAGGGTTAGGAGTCTCTCCATCGAAACGAATGGTTCTCCCGCGAATGACGCTTCGCTGGCGGCCTCTTGTATCACGTTCTTCATGTCTCGGGGAGTGATCACGTACTGGTCTCGTACAGCGATTCCCCGGTCGGGTATCGACGCCTCATAGATCTGGCGTCGTGATCGGATCACTCTCCAGATCTCGTCGAAGGATTCTTCTGTTAGCCCACCATTATACGTGGAGACTGCCGGGTCGACCTCTACCTTGGCGAGGTAGGAGTCGAGGAGTCTCTTTACCTCTTCGCGGGTTTTGGGAGGCGGCACGTAGATGATTCGTTTCATTCTATCTAATAGTGCTGGGTCGATCACGCTTGGGTAGTTGGTGGCGAATATTACCGCGACGTTGCGGTTGACATGAAAGCCCTCGCCGAGTTCTGTCAGAATCTGGTTGAGCATTCCCTGTACGTCTCTTCCTGCGTCGGTCGTGGCCTCCATTCTGGCGCGTCCTATGGCATCGGCCTCGTCTACGAAGAGGACTGTTGGCGCGGATTCTCGCGCGAGTTTGAATATTTCCTTGACATTCTTTGCGGATTCTCCCAGCCACTTTGAGACGATCTCGTAGCTTTCTATCTTGAGAAAGCTAGTATTCTGTCCACGGTTACTAATCGTTCCGGCCACAGCCTTGGCCATGTAGGTCTTTCCCGTGCCGGGAGGTCCAAAGAGTAGCACTGACCCTGCTTCTTCCAGCATCCTGGGATCTCGTATGATCTGTTCCCTCCTGCTCCTCGTCCCTGGATCCAGTATCCATTCGATGGCCTGTCTGAGGCTGTGAAGCTCTTTTCGTAGTCCTATTATATCCTCGTAGAAGACCTTTGGAGCCTTCTCGACTTGGTATTCTAGGAGGCTGCGGTCTTTCATTCGTTCTATGACATCGACTATGACACCTTTGGTCGGGGAGAGTACAGCGTCTACGCTCGTGCCGACTCGGTCTCTTAGTTCTGGAGGGATGCTTACCTGGAAGGCTTGGCCGCCGGACAATCGTACGAGGGCTGTGTCTCCTTTTACCTCTTCAATTGTGCCGATTGGCCGCATGCCCTGTTTGAGTTCTTCCATCAGGTTATGGTAGCGGCGGAGTTCGGTCTGGAGATACTCTATCTGCCGCTCCTTGCGGGTTAGCTCCTTTTCGAGTTCGAGTGCCGGAGGATATTCTGGCGCGTTTTGCTCAGCCATGCCAGGGTCTGATTACTGATAGTCTGTCCGAAGATAAATAGATATGGGCATCAGAATCCCATACGGCTCTGTGGTCTGTCCAGTGCCAGGTAGATGGGGCGTCCGATGGGGAACGGCATAGGCCCTATGATTCGCAGGTCCGTTGCTAATTCTTTGGGGCTGGATGTGAGAGTCCGGATCTTCTCAAAAGTAAGCCTATTCTTGAGAGTTTGAGTTGTATGCCACGGCCGCCTATGATGTCGAACTGGACGAGCCGAGGTGTTATGTGACGTCGGTCCATCTTTCGGACAAGTAGATATCTTCGGAGCATCTGTCCCTCCTCCACCATTCTCAGCTCCACGACTCCGTCCACTAGACTTTCCACCTTGTGGAAGAGTTCTGGGTGGACGCTTCCGGTGGAGAGTGTGAGGATCAGTTTTCCTCCAGCTTTCTTGACTTTTGCCGCGATGCTCTGTATGAAGCTGATCGCGTGTTTACTCTCCGTCTCGCTGAATATGGGAATGAGAGAGTCCAGTACTATGGTTATATCTCGATTTCCGAGCCTCTCCATCACTGCGGTCAGATAGATGCTTACGCTGGTCAGGTCGAACGGCTGAGGGACTACTCCTTCAGTAATTCCCGCGGTGGCTGAGTAGCAGTCGACAAAGTCCAACTTGTTCATTGACTGGTATTTCTTCGGGTCCCATCCGAACTCTTTCATTCTTTCTATGATGTTGGAGGGGAACGTGTCATAGGTGATGATGATGCATGGTTTTAGTCTGCACAGTTCGTCGTAGAGGATCTGCTGTGCTAGCGTTGTCTTTCCACTGCCTGGGTCTCCGGAGACTAGGATCGAGGAGGCGTCCGGGAGGCTTCCTCCGAATAGGGAGTAGAAGTCTTTGAACGGAGGGTTGGGCTTCTCCAGTTTGGGTCACGTCCATCCTGATTGGTCGTTGCTTCGACCCTGTTCGACTGTGATGGTTCTTGACGATGGCGGCGGGTATGAATAGGGATTGTAACCGCAGCCAGATTTGTCGAAGCACCGTTCCGCTCGGGAAGTGCTCAGCGAAGAGTTAATCAGCCATCGTCAGGCGCCGAGCCTTCTGCATAGGCGACTAATGGTTGAGGCTGGCTTCATATGTTCTGATGCAACTGGCTGCTGGCAAGGCCAAGACTGCTGCCGAGGCGATCTCGAAGATCGAGGGTGTGAAGATGTCGCATGCTGTTACCGGGCCCTTCGATGTTATCGCCTTTGTCGAGGTTCCGGACCTGACCACACTCTCCGATCTCGTTCTGGAGAAGATCCAGAAGGTTGAGGGGGTCGAGAAGACTCAGACCGCGGTCGTCGTGACGCCCGATGTGTTCGGTTCTAGCCCCCTGAAGACTCATGTCAATAAAAGTCCCAGCCGCTAAAGGAATGGGTCGAGACTGGCACAAAAGATTCTAGACTCGAATCCCAAGATTGCTGATTAATCCTTCCGAGCTATTCGAGATGGCTAGGAAGGCCGAACGAACAACTAGCCTCCGATGAAACCTCGCGCACGGCACTGAGCGCTTCTGAGCAAGAGTTAGTGGAAGGACCTAGCAACTAGTCCGATTGGGTCTCGATAGAATAAGTCTTTGTCAAACGAGACCGTAACTCTAGCAGGTTCTTGACGATACTGATGTCCTCAAAGTCGTCCGCTAATACCTGCGTTCGATCCTTCTCGTTTGTTCGCATGGACGACTTTCGGCGTTTGTAAGTATAAGTGTTATCAATATCAATAACGGTCTCACAGTCGTCTGTCAACATGGGTAAGCCTCGTCAGATTAGGAAGCCTAAGAAGAAGAAAGAGTAGGGTTTCGCCCCTCTATATTTTAGGTGGGGTGGCGGGTCTCCTGACCTTTATCGCGAGAAGTATTAGGAAGAATGCTATTCCGAAGATTACCAGTAGGACTATCGCGGTGCCGGTTGTCGTGGTTGATGAACCAGCGTTTACCTGGACAGTGTATGTGGAGTTGGTGGCGGCGTCTGGGCTGTAGGGTCCGTATTCCTGGTTTTGGTAGCGGACTGTTAGTCCGAATGAGCCTGGGTAGGGTATATCCCCGAGGTTCACGTTGCCACTGGTGTCGCTGACATAGTTTTTGTTCGTGATTGTGCCGTTGACGAATGTGATTGTCACGTTTGCTCCGGAGACTGGGCTGTTATTGTTGTCGACGATGTGGATTGTTGCTTGGTAGGCTTTGAGCGAGATTGTGGCTGTTTCGGGTCCGTTTGTCAAGTCGAGGGTCTGAGTGGTTGTCGTGGGGATGTCGGCTCCCTCCCAGCGAGCAGATATGACCGTGTAGAGGTCTGCAGTGACGTATTGTCCCGAGTAGCCCGATATTGTGCTCGTGCCCGTCGCTTGGCCTTGTAACGTGACGTATGCCGGTGCTGGGTTTAATGGGTCGCCTTTTGCGTCTGCGAATGAGAGTGTGGCCGCGTATTGTCTGTCGAAGACGGCGGTGAATCCTGCTGTGCCGGTGTAGTTGTAGAGTATGGGTCCGATGACGAGCATGGGATTCGTCGTCCAGACTGTTGAGAACTGGGTTCCGTAGTAGTTGGACCAGTTCTTCCAGACGTAGTGGCCGCCTGTTGAGGGTCCTGTGAAGGTGTTGTTCAAGACCGCGAGGGTGTGGATCGTGTTATTTCCAAAGGTGAAGGTTGGGGGAGAAGATTGGGGGAGGGGAACGGTGCACGCGTGTGTGCCGCAGTAGAAGCCTGTTGTGCTGTTGCTGATGTTGTTGTCGATCCTGATCCAGATTGTTCCGTCGCCTGATGGGACGTTCGAGCTGGCGGTCAGCTGGCAGCCGCTGTTGCAGCCGGAGGTGGCGTTTACGTTTCCAATGAGGGTTGGAGCGAGGAGTGAGGTGAGTATTGTGAAGAGTATGACTGGGGCTCTTGCTTTCACTGTAAGCCTAGCCTCGATGTTGAGCGAGAAATGGGGTTGTAGGCTTAGAAGCTCGTGAACCGCGAGAATGGGACTAGGAGTAACAGCCTGCTTAACGGCGGAAAAAGCGTGAGCCGCGCGAATTGAGCGGTGTCCTCGGGATAGGCCTATCGAAGGGCCTATAGTGAACTAGTGCCCGGCTTGAGTATTCTCACGAGAAGCGCTGTTTTTTGGTCGCGAGGAGCAAATACATTTGAGATTTTTGGAGAGATGTTCCGCTGGGTGGCTTGTTTTCTGGGCGAGTCTCATGATTCGGGGCGCAGAATGGGCTGGTCAAGGGTGGTAGAAAGCGTTGGTTACACGGAAGAGAATAGCGCGAGAACCGGGTCCGGGTGGACGGATTCGCGATCCGGGCTTGTTCCAGGCGATTTCTTGGGATGATTGGTCCTACAAAGAGCCCCTTTGTGTCGCGGGAATTTTTTTATTTCTGAATCCTGAGAGGGCTCCTCTCGCCATCTGAACCGTTTCTGGGTGAGAACTCCGGTTTATCGCGCGGAACGGGCTTATCGGCTGTTTTCAGTAGTTGCCGTGGGGCGGCCCTTCAACCGTGCGAAACCAGCCGCGTGGGACCCCCTCCCGGATCGCTGATCAGGGCTTATTCTGAACGATTTCAGCGCGACCTAAATCCTCGGGACGCTGGCTAGAACGAGCGTAACCTGAGTCTCTTGGGATTCGTGGCTAACGCTGAATCGGTTTTCTCTTTATATCACATTGTCGAAGTAGTCTCTTGCAACAATGACAGTTCAGCTTCAAAGGTTCAAGATGCTTGTGGGTGGGGAGTGGAAGGAAAGCAGCAACGGTCTTGCAAGTTCTATTCTGGACCCGTCGAACAATCAGGTGATAGCTGAGGTCCCACGCGCCACCAAGCAGGATGCCAGAGCCGCCGTTGACGCGGCCAAGACAGCGTTCCACTCGCCCGAATGGCGGGACATGGACTCCGCTAAACGGGGGCGGATCCTTACGAAGCTTACGGGTCTCGTCAGGGAGAACTCAGATGAGCTAGCACGGCTGGAGACGATGAATGAGGGGAAGACGCTTAGAGAGTCGAAGGGTGATGTCGCCTGGGCTGCGCGAGCCTTCGAGTATTTCGCAGGGTTGGCGGACAAGATTGAGGGGGAGACTATTCCGGTTCCGCCCAGACGGCTCAACTATACATTGAAAGAGCCTCTGGGAGTAACGGTCCACATTGTTCCTTGGAATTATCCGATCGCGCTTGCGGCAAGGAGTCTCGCTCCCGCGCTGGCGGCCGGCAATACCGTAGTGATGAAGCCTTCAGAGATCACGCCTCTGACTGCCATCAAGCTGGGCGAGTTGGCCGTGAAGGCAGGCGTTCCGAAAGGAGTTGTGAACGTTGTGACAGGCTCGGGCGCTGAGGTGGGTGCTCATCTGGTGTCTGACAAGGACGTGGACGGGATAATCTTCACCGGATCCGACGAGACTGGGAAGCAGGTTATGGGGGCCGCGGCGAGAAACGTTACACATGTGTTAATGGAGCTTGGAGGCAAGAACCCCCACATCGTATTCCCCGACGCAGACATTCCGAAGGCCGTCAAGGCCGTCAAGGACGGCATATTCACCAACGCGGGCCAGATGTGCTGGGCAGGATCGCGAGCACTAATCCACGAATCCATCTACGAAGGCTTCGTCAGAGAACTAGTTGACAAGACAGCCGCCATGAGGATCGGGCCGGGATTGGAGGATTCTACTGAGATGGGACCGGTAGCCTCGAAATCGAGGCAAGATATCGTTCTCGGCTACGTCAAGGCTGGGACAGAGGAAGGAGCCAAACTTCTGCACGGTGGAAAGAAGCCAAAAGACCCGCGACTCGACAAGGGCAACTTTGTCGAACCCACGATCTTCGAGAACGTTACTGGAGAGATGAAGGTCGGCAGCGACGAGATCTTCGGACCAGTACTGAGCATAACCAAATTCAAGACAACAGACGAGGCTGTAACAATGGCTAACGAGACCGACTACGGCCTCTACGGGGGCATCTGGACCAGCAACCTCAAGACCGCTCACGATGTCGCTTCAAGGCTGGAAGTGGGCGGAGTTGCCATCAACGAGTATCTCGTCACTTTTCCACAGACTCCTTTCGGAGGCTACAAGGACAGTGGAATAGGCCATGAGAATGGAATGAGGGCCCTGGAATACTACACGCGAACCAAGAACGTCTCCGTGAACCTAGGCTAGCAACTCTAGCCTTCGAAGTGTGTCAGGCCGGTTTCTCGAGCTGGTAGAAGACCCCTTCACCCGCCTGTTTGGGTTTCAAGACCAGCTCCAAGTCAGGCTTCAGCTCCTTCAAGTCGATGTCGCGGCTGATTGGAGCGAAGACTCTTAGTCCGTGGTCGAGCTCGGCAAGTCCTAGAATGTAAGGGGTGGATTGTTCAAAGGCCGGCGGTGCAAAATAGACTTGCGTAAAAGTGATGAGTTTCGCCTTGCCGTCGATCGGGACCCATTCGACCTCGCTTTTACGACAGTCGGGGCAGTCGGCTCTAGGCGGAAAGTAGAGCTTACGGCAATTCTTGCACCTTGTCCCAACGACAACTCCCTTCTCCAGATACGATATTAGCGGCGTTACCTTGGTCTGTGACAAGTAGCCTGATTGTCCAAATTTTTCGAAACCCAAGAGCGCTACGCCTTCAGTATGCTGACCGCCGCATACATGCCGATTCCTCCGATATTCTGAGCGAGTCCAATCTTAGCCCCGTCCACCTGGACGTCACCTGCTTCTTTCCTGAGCTGCTGGACGACGCTCGTGACCTGCGAGGCTCCAGTAGCACCCACGGGATGACCTTTCGAGATCAATCCTCCGTCTATGTTGACCGGAATTTTTCCGCCTAGAGTGGTCTCCTCGTCTTTGAGCAGCTTCGGCCCCCTCCCCG
>VBBG01000210.1 GCA_005882905.1 Candidatus Bathyarchaeota archaeon
TTATCCGCATGAATCAGCGTGAAAAAGCGTCGATTTGAAAACACCTACTTGGATCTTCGATCTGGGCTTATTCCGAACGATTTCAAGTGAACTATTCGCCGAGGGGCCGGGTGGCGGCGCGAGATGGAGCGATGGGGTTTTTGAAAAAAAGAATGCTTGTTTTTTTTCGCGGTTTTGGAATTGAATGTTACGATTTTTTGGACGGGGTCTTGTTGGGCCGGAGGCGTCATCCTTAGAAACAAGTCCGATGGCTAGGCTCTGCACTTTCAAGGGTCGAGGATCATGGGCAAGGCTTCGAGCGGTATGTTTGCGGGGCGGAAGCTGCGGAAGCGTCGGAAGGGTTTCCGTTGGGCTTATGCGCCTTACAAGCGGCGGATGCTCGGCCTCGACTACAAGGCTGACCCGCTAGAAGGGGCGCCGCAGGGCCGGGCCATTGTGCTGGAGAAGGTGGGTGTGGAGTGCCGTCAGCCTAATAGTGCGGTCAGAAAGTGCGTTCGTGCACAGCTCATCAAGAATGGCAAGGTCGTTACTGCTTTCCTGCCGGGCGACGGGGCGCTGAACTTCATAGATGAACACGACGAGGTGCAGATTGAGGGTATTGGCGGTGCCGAGGGCAAAGCATACGGGGATCTTCCCGGGACGAGATACCGGGTCTACACGGTTAACGGTGTCAGTCTGGATGCTTTGTTGAGAGGTAAGAAGGAGAAGCCGCGCCGTTAGCAGTTATCGCTTAGGGTCCGGAGTTAGCTGTCCCATGTCCTGTCAACTTATGGTTCGTCTATCTTTTTCTGTAAAAAGAGTCCATACTTCTTTTCTAATCAAGGCTAACCGATCTGAGAGATTACAGGAAGCGAATAGAGAAAATTGGCGCTAGTCTGGGGAGCAGTCTGCACCGAATGCCAGCTACTGGCAGTCGAGAACTGTCCCCACTGCACGAGAGATCTATGTGAGAAACACAGCGGCCGCCACGACTGCGAAAGACTCAGATCTAGAGAATACGCAGTCGCGGGCTAGAACAGAAAGATAGACCCGTAAATCATCATCTCCTGCTCCTTGTCTACTCGGTTCTCAGTTCTGAGCCACCAGAGTCTGAGGATGTCCGTATCGAGTTCTAAAGTCGCGGACCCCCATCTCCTCACCCATTACCACGACGGTGCTGTCGGATCGCCGCTGGTAGAATGGCATCTTCACCACACCAGCAGACACCCTCCGATCCCGGATCTTGATCTCGAAAGATTGACTAGGTTTTGAGACCCCGGGTGGAGCATAGCCCATCCCTATTCCAACCCCGAGCGTCGGAGACAATGTGCCACTCGTAACCCTCCCAATAGCAACGGCGTCAGAATAGATCTCCTGGCCCTGTCTGGGAATCCCCTTATCTGTAATCCGAAAGCCTGTCCGGACCCTCAAAGGGCCTCGCTCCTTCAGCTGTTTGATAGAAGCGTGTCCGATGAAGTCGTCCTTCTTGTCCGGGCGGACAGCAAAGTTGAGCCTAGCCTCAACCGGCGACGTGTGCTCGTCGATGTCGTTCCCGTAGAGACACATGCCGGCCTCTAGCCTCAACACGTCCCTCGCTCCCAGACCGACGGGCTTGAGTCCATGGTTCTTTCCAACTGACAGGATCTTCTCCCAAACTTCGAGCGCGTCTTCTGGGTGCTCTGCACTAGTTTTCCAGATGTAGATCTCGAAGCCATCCTCGCCGGTGTAGCCGCTGCGCGTGATGAAACATGAGAGGCTTCCGACTTTAACGTCCCTGCCAGAATATCTCGCGATATCCTCCAGGGCAGTTCGAGAAATATCCCGAAGAATCAGCGCAGCCCTCGGTCCCTGGACGGCGAACATGGCCGACTCATCGGAAAGATCCGTGAGCGTAACATCTGTATCGCGATGCTGCTCTAGCCAGTTCCAGTTCTTCTCTCGATTCGCCGCGTTGTAAACGACAAGGTATTTCGTGCTGTGAGTTCTGAAGATCGTAAGGTCGTCGATGATTCCGCCAGTCGGGTTGCAGAGTAGCGAGTAGTGGCCCTGTCCAACAGAGAGAGAAGATACGTCGTTGGTGGTTAGACGATTGAGGAATTTTTCCGCGTTCTTGCCTTCGACAGTTATTCTTCCCATGTGGGAGACATCAAACAGGCCAACGCTTGACCTGACCGTTCTGCACTCGGGGACTATTCCTTCAAACCAGACGGGCAGGTCGAATCCAGCATACTCGACGTTGTGGCCATGCTTCTCATGATACGAGTAGACCTGCGTCCTCTTCGCCATTTTCCAGACCTCCAGAAAGGAAGCTCCGGAGTGGGTAGAAAAGGAAGAGCTATTGCGATGGAGGAGTACTCTGCGGCTGGATCTTAAGATTCTCTATCGTGAAGCCCAGCTTCTTACCACACTTCGGACAATAACCGCCGTGACGCTGAATTGTCTCACTCGGCGTCTCCAGCTCTATTCCAGTATAGAGAGGTTCGCCACACTTAGCGCAAATGATCCGCTGAGGAGACAAAAACCGGCTAAGACCTCGTTGAACCTCAATCCCCAAATCCGGTATTAAAACAGTTCCAGAAATCGACCCCGCACATCTCACGTAAAGGATGACTTATTATCGAGGACTCAGACTCTTAACACGATAAGAAAGGCGGCCGAGGGGAAGAGGTCGACTTGGGAGTGAAGACAGGTCTCTGGAAGCTGAAGAGGTCATTGAACAATCTGGCCTTCAGAATGAGCTTCATAAGACTCGCACCGGGCTCAAGCAGACCGTTACTACCCATCGCCCAGTTTTTCATCGTAGGATTCACCATATTCGTCCTCGCAGGCGGACTCTTCGTACTCGCCCAAGGTGGACAGGGACTCCTAAACGTGTCTAGGGGGCTACAGTGGGTCTATCCCGGAGACGTGAACAACCAGACGACTCTGGAGGCGGTCTTCTCCGGACTAGTCTACATTCTAGGTTTCGTCGGTGTCTATATGATGTTCATGAGCACACGTTTCGTTTATCGTCCAAAGCGAGCCTACGGCTTTCTCGCGTTCGGCATGATGCTCATAATCATCTTCATCATATCCCTGTACTTCGTAATCTACGACAAGATAGGCCAACTATAGTCTGTGATTCGCTAAGCCCATCGTCCAAGAGCTCGGCGACAATCTGGACAAAAACCGTGCTTTGCATCAACAGTCTTCTTCCCACATCTCGCACAAGTCCTCGGATTCTGACGGCCATGAACAGTCAGGGTCCGCCGAAAGCCAGGCCCACTATGATAACCAGGTGGTTTGACCATGCGCCGTTTCCGAGTCATTCCCCGCTCTCCTTATTCAGATGCGACTGATTCGGGCAGCATTGACACTCGCATCGACTAGACATTGGATGCAACTCCAATCCCGTATTAGGACTAGCTGCCAGCCTGCGCGCAGTAACCGGTTGCGGAGGGAGCGGCGTTTCGCGTTACACCTACATTCGGATGCATAACCCCGGTGCCTGAGGCCACGTATACCGCTAGATAGTCGGCGCATCCCTCCCCCAGTGTGAACAGGGTGAACTGTGGGGAGTTTGTAGTCGCAGGAATCGAGTTGTAATATCCTGAGACACAGCTGACATCTCCATTGCAGACGCTGAACTGTACGAATTGCCCCATCGTGAAGAAGTAGACGGTCACGTTGACGTTGCTCGTGAAGGACACGTAGTAGTCGAACGTGTCAGGTACTGATCCTTCTCTCCAACCATTGGCAGTCATGCTGCAACCCGCGCTTTGACTTGATCCGCAAGCGTTCCAGATGATGTAGAAGGGAGATTGCGAAGTGATTGCGGGGGCTGGTTGGGAGTGTTGAAAGTCGGGCGGGTTAGCCAATTGGTAGTGGTTGGTTCCAAGCGAGAAGGGGAGACGGCCCGCTGAGGATTCGTAGTATAGGATTCCGAGAAGTACGATGGTTATCAATAGAGCCGCTACTACTGCTTTGTAGGCTCCAGTTGAAACGGGGGGTTGCGAGATGGGTGTGGGTCCATAGTAGCTTTGTTGCGTTTGGGTCGTTTGTGAGGATGACGATGAAGTCTTAGCGCCGCAATTGGCGCAGAAGCCGATGTGTGATTGGACCGGTGCTCCACAATTTGGACAGTATAAAATTCCTGTCGTCAAATTCTGTTCACCTTCAGTCTGTAGAAACGGTCATGCTTCTAAAGGCGGCGTCAAATCGTGAGGACATTATCGGTTACACAACTGATCCAAGACTTGTTCATCTAAACAACAATCTGTTGATGATCCGGAACGTCCCGAGATTGACCGGTCTTCGATCTTGTTCTAGGTCTGTGCTCTCAGATCGTGGGTGGAGCAGCTGGACTGCCTCTATTCTTGCGTCTCCTAGCGACCCAAAGGCTTGTGCCGATGATTGCTATCAGGGCGATTGCAATGATCCAATAGATCCATGGATCCATGCTTGGGGATGGCTTTGGCGAGGCTGATTGAGGTATGCTGCCTGGATTGGAGCCTGAGCCAGGTCCTGAACTAGGACCTTGATCATATCCGCCGGTACCTGTACCAGACCCTGATCTAGTCCCACCATCAGACCCGCTTCCTGTTTCTGAGCCAGATCCTAAGCCGGAGGCAGTTGTACTGCCCCCCGATGGGTCCGTAGGGACCAAGCGCTGGTCAAGGTTGAGACTGGTATTGGCAAGGGTGAGTGACGCTTGGATGCTTAGTCCAGATTGGATGATGAAGGTCGAGCTAGAGGCGTCAGAGCACCAGGTTGTAGAGGTGGTTGTGGACGGATTGCATTGGTCTGTTTGATAGGTCGATTCTTCGAGGTACCCGGCGTGTATGTCTGCGCTTGCGCTTAGGAGGAGGTCGCTTTGCTGGTCGTAGTTGAATGCGAACGCCGCCTGAATTTTGTCTCCACTTGGTATTGACGTCCCGGATGTTTCCTGCTGAGGTAAGGGTGTGGGCAGTGTGAGGTTGTAAGTCAGCGTCCACGCTGCTCTAGTCCCGAGGCTTCCAAGGTCCACGTTTGTTGAGCCTGTCACATTAGTTGGAAAGAATAGGACCGGGATCGTCTGGTTCAGATGCAGTGGTCCGTTGGCCCACCACATTGTATGGATAGGTTGTCGCTCCATCATGTCTGATGTGATGATGGTTGCGGGAGTGGTCCAGCCCGTGCCCTGGGAAAGTGTCATGCCCATACTGTTCTGGGCAATCTGAAGTGCCTCGGACATTTCGGGCGTTACGAAGGGCACGATGTTGGCTATTCTAGTCGCGAGGTCGATTGACTCATTGAAGCTGTGCAAGCTTCTGAAATCAGTAGCGGCTAGACTGTCCCAGGATGAGGTTGTAACCTCTCGGACGACGTTCAGGACGGCCGTGGTGTTTGTGAGGCTCGTCGCAGTCCAGTCGAGGGTTCCGTTGATGTTGAAGGTTGGAGGTACAATGGCGATCATGGGACAGTAGACGATCATCTGAGGGTCGGAAGAGGGACTTGTTTCGCAGAAGGGCGGCGAGAATGTAATCGAGAAGGAGAGAGTGTAGCTCGAGTTGCTGCCCACTTTGAGCGCAGGGGCTCCGCTTACCGGAACGGCTACCAACAGGATTAGCGTCAAAACTCCAACGGCTAAGTTTGCCGATCGCAAGGGTTGGAGATCTCGGGCTCTTTTAGACTGTATGGCATAAAAAGGGTTAACGGTGTTCATCTCTATTGAACAGAGAAAATCGGGCTCAGCAATCATCGGTGATATGAGTCTACCGCTGGCAATCCCGGTCAGAGTCGGGCTGTGAAGCTAAGACATTCGAAAGGCGCCAAGTTTCTCCGAATGGCTTTTAGAGGGTTCGAAGTGCTAAGGCCGGCCTCTATCGGCGAAGACTTTGCCAAGCAATAAGACGAAGTTTATGCAGATGCTTGACTCTCCGACCTATCGTCTTCTCCAGAAGGAGGCGCGTGAGAGGGGCGCTTCAGTCCAGGAGCTACTTAGGGCTGTCATAATTCCAGACTGGCTTACGAAGAATAGGAATAGAGAAAAGGCCAAGTGAGACTAGTCGAGCTGAGCAGCGGTCTGGGTCCCCGAGGGAGTCTCTTGAAGGTCCAGGCTGTCACTGCTTGGCAGAGGTTTCTTCAGGATTGTTTCAAGCGTCAGGACCTTTTTTTCCAGTTCAATTATCTTCTTGTGTTGGCCGAACAGCATTGAGATGAGTAGTGGTACTTCCTTGACGGGAGAGGCCATCGTGCTGGCATAAGGCGCATAGAGCTTGCACTGGCCAAGGAGGTCGTGGAATACCAGCTTGTCTTCGACTCTGAGAAAGTCTTGGAATTTTTTCAATTTGGCGGTTTCTGCCTCCACAACCATCCGCCATGAAGGAATTGTTCTACCCGAGCCCAGAGCCCCCAAAGATTCGAAGTCCTGTTCGTAGGATGATAGCGCGGATAATAACAAGAGGGTGACCAGTAAGTGAAGGTCGAGATGGAGACCCGGTGAAAGTAGTTAATGAATAGAGGCAGAACTAGCGGACTGGAGGCGAAGGATCCCTTCCTCATCGATTACAAGGAGAATCTGGAAGAATTAGTCAAGGGAATGAAGCGTGTTGGAGGGAGCGGATTCCGGCTTCTGATTGTTGAGATGATTCGGTCACGCTGGATCAAGGATCGGAGGACGA
>VBBG01000218.1 GCA_005882905.1 Candidatus Bathyarchaeota archaeon
CAATAAAGATAGGCAATCTCCTGAATGACTGTTCGGCCAAGTGGGCGTTAGGCGGCGACATAGGAGAGATCCTCAACGGAGTAAACGTACAGCCAGACCACATTACGATACTCACCAACGCCGAGGGATGCCCCGAAATAGGCAAGAAACTCGCGGAGTTCCAAGTTGAAGCCTCAAGACTTGTCGAGAGACAAATTAGGCGAAATGCCGAAATCGGACCGAAACCTCTGCCAGTCAAAATCAGGAGTTACGAATCGCGGTTTAACTTCGATGGTCAAAGGCTCGACGTGCACGGTGATCTGAGGATCAAAGTGGGAGAGTGGGACTGGGGGGACCCCCTCGACTTCGAACCTGAATACGTCTATGTGGTTGGTGTCAAGGTACCAGTTGTCCCGTTGAAGCTGAAGACGGAGCTATACCTGGGACTTGGCTGGATGGACAGAGTGAGAAAAATCAATGAGGCAACGGCTAGACGCCATCACAAGATCGGGTAGGTCAGAATGCTTGCAAATCGACAAGTAGGCTCAGCCGCCTATCCAGTTTTCAACAAGGACCTCGCTAGACTAAAGGGTCGAGAAGCTTGGAACAACAATCTGCAGCTGGCAGCTCTTGTAGCATCGAAGCTTGGAAGCTGCCTAGGACCCACAGGAGCCTACAAGCTCGTTGCTTATCACAAAGGTCCCGAACTCGTCACAAAAGTGACCAAAGATGCTGTGGACATAGTCGATGAGCTAGGTGTTCAGCACCCAGCCATCAAGACTCTGGCGGAAGCTGCAAAGATACATCGAGAAGAAGCGGGAGACGGAGTCTCCACACTCCTAGTCATTGTCGCGGCTCTCTTGGAGGAGGCTCAGCGACTCATTGAGGTGGGTGTACACCCTGTTGCAATCCTTGACGGATACAAGGAAGCAGCGAAAAAGTCGATCGACATAATCGACGAGCTTGCATTCTCCTTCTCAGAAGACCTAGAAGACGCTCTACTGCAAATTATCGATTCAGGAAGAGGACTGCTTAGCAAGAGGTTGAGGGAGGAGCTCGCCGGAGCCGTCCACCTAGTGAAAGACCAGGGTGGTGTAGATCTCGCTAGAATCAGGATACAGACAAAGCTGGGCGGAGGGATCGATGAATCGCGGTTAGTTCGGGGTATCGTGATCAAGAAGGAGAAGAAGCACCGATCGATGCCCGATCTAGTGGAAAGGCCAAGAATCGCTCTAGTCTACAAGAAACTCGAACTCAAACCACCAGAGCAACTGGCGATAGATGAGGGTCCGTTCCCTACAAGATTGCATGTAACAGAAGTTGGACAGCTACATCAGTACATAGCGGAAGAAAGATCTCTTAGATATCGTATGGTAGAGAAGGTCCGAGAGACGGGAGCGAACGTCCTCTTCTGTGGGCACAAAATAGACGAGAGAGTCGCCGACGGGCTTAGTAGAGCTGGAATATTTGCACTAGAAATGTTCACGAAACACGACTTTGACGAAATATCCAGAGTTACGAGAGCGAATATCGCGGGAACCGTTGATCTACTCGCCAAGGATGATATCGGCACGGCGATGGCGCTAGAAGTTGACAAGATCCCGCCTGAGAAGATCGCGATCCTACACTGCGATAGCGCAGCAACTATCCTGCTACGAGGTGGCTCTCCCGAGCTTGTTCAAGAGCTTGAGAAGATTGTGAAAAAAGGACTTCTAGTCCTCAAACACTCGCTGGCGCGACCGAAAGTAATTCCTGGAGGAGGGGCCGCTTTCGTATCCCTCTCGTTGAAGATACGAGCCTTCGCTCTGCAGTTTCCGGCTAGACAGCAGCTTGCAATCAAAGCCTTCGGAGATGCTTTGGAAACAATACCCAGATGGTTGGCCTTCAACCGCGGCCTAGACCCGATTGATACAATTACCGAACTTAGGAGCACCCTGTGGAGAGCATTGGAGGTGGCCTCGCTCTTGCTGAAGATCGACGACTACTTCTACGTGAAGGATCGTCCCTTCTTCCACAAGCAATGACATTCAACCTGTCTTTCATAATGAATAAATTCGGTTAATTCCTTGAAATGTTCCGGGCGGGCATTGTATTTTGTCAGCCCGCCCTGTCGTTCGTCATTGCGTTGGCTGAGAACGCTCCGCATTGTTTCTTAGCGGAAACTCATCATCTGGTTACCTGTGTCGCTCGAGTATTATTAACGCATCTAGAGCCTGGATTTGCCGCATCGGGAGCAGAAGACGGTGCCGGGTTCGAACGGTGCACCACAGAATCTGCAAGAAGCGAACGCTGGTTCTCTTTCCTCTTCCCCGAGAGGCCCCTTCTTCTCATATCTTCGAGCTATGAATAACGATCCTTCGAGCAGGAGTATGATTGGCGCGAAGAGTGCAACATCGGCTATCGGGCCCCCGTCAGGCGTGATTACAGCCGTGAGAATGTAGATTCCTACCCAGAGGTAGAGTCTTCTCTGAGTGATGCTGCGTGTTCCAACGATTCCGAACTTGACTAGTAGTACGAGAAAGACTGGCAGTGTGAAGGCGAAGCCGGTTGTGAGAATACTGAGGAAGACCAGCGTGTAGAAGTCTTCTATGTTTACGAATGGTGCGGCGCCAGTGTAAGGGAGGAATATGAGGGTTCCATACACTATGAATGGAAGTAGGATAACAAATGCGAAGACAGCTCCCGCGACGAAGAGGAGGGAAAACGCGGTTACAAAAGGATACACCGACCTCCTCTCACTCGGTTTGAGTGCGGGATCTATGAATCGGTAGACTTCGTACGCGAGGACGGGAATGCTGACTGCGAAGCCGAAAACGACCGAGGCGACAACGTAGAGTTCTATCGGAGCCGTGAAGCTTCCTGCAATCAGTTGGACGTTGGGGGGTAGTAGGCTCGCCTTGATGTAGAGAATTATTACTGAGATGAGAGGCTTGTAGAACGCGAGAGGGTTCTCTATGAACGAAGTATCGGCGGGAAGCACCATGAACAGGATGGTTGCGATTATGAAAGTGTAGATCCAGGCGCGGAGGAGCTTCGAAAGTTCGTTTACATGTTCCCATAAGGGGAGGAGCTTTTCCGCTCCGCCTTGCTCACCCAAACAGTCGGCCCTAGTTCTGGCCCCGGTCGGCCCTCGTCAATATTTCTTCCCTAATCTGACTGGAAGACTTGCCCTGGGTCCTGATTCCCAGCCTGCGAGCCGTCCTGACGAGGAGCTCATCGTCTCCGCTCGTACTCCCCGGGTCTTGTCTTCCTTTCCGGAACTCTGCAACGACTTGACCCATGGACCTGGCGAAGTCAGTTACAATCCTAGGCCTGAATAGGAAGGCCAGTACGATTACACCGCCGACTATCAGCCACTCGAAGCCGGTAATCGCCAACCCGCTAGGTCACGCTACTTAGCACGCGCAGCGTCTACTATCGCGTCCGATATTTCCTGTCGAGTCTTTCCTTCCGTGCTGACGCCAAGTCTCTGAGCCGTCTCGATCAACGGGTCAGAGGGGGTGCTCTCGATTCGAGGTGCCGATACGACAGAGGGGTTTGTCAGGCCCTTTGCAGCCTCATCGAATTCTTTCCTGGCCCTGCCGAGCGATCGTGCGATTTCAGGAATCTTGCTGGGTCCCCATATGAATAGGGCGACGACGATTATTCCGATGACAACCCATTCGTATCCCGCGATTGCCATACC